>DATLAF010000075.1:0-2956 GCA_035527635.1 Thermoplasmatota archaeon
TCAAAAAGGATATTGCGTAGTGCCGTATTGCTACAAAGATCTGGATCCGGGTACTACGTGCCCGGTCAAGACAGAGTATATTGAGAAAACAAAACACATGATCTTTCATCCACCGCCTACGGTCTGGACTAAAAAATATCCTATTGAAAAAACGGTTTGATTACGAATGATGGAATTGAAATTAATACGATCTTTATTCTTGGATCATCCCCGGAACCATAAGGTACGAATACCCAGATCGTATAGGGTACGGAGAAGGATGTTGCCAAAAATCAAACCGATACGGAAAAAGAAGAAGAAAAAGCGACACGCTTAAATGCCAGTAAGTATCATATTATAATATGAAACAATTTACCTGTAGGCGATGCTCACATACCTGGGTACCCCGTACTGATAAAACCCCGGTACAATGTCCGGTGTGCCATTCGGTGAAGTGGGGAGAAGAGAAGAAGGTGAAGAAGTGAATGCCGATATTTATAACGTAATGAAATCCCCTCTTGATTTGAGTCCGCATCCTTTAAATCAAAAGATTTACGGAGAAGAAACTCCAGATCCAGACCTCGTAGAAAGTATAAAAAACAACGGTCTTTTCGAACCACTTGTTATAAAAGACAGCAATATCATTATGTCGGGGCACCGCAGATGGTTAGCCGCAAAAGAAGTTGGACTCGAAGAGGTTGCCTGCAGGCATATCACATTCAAAACAGAAAAAGACGAAACAATATATTTAATTGATTCAAACAAACAACGAGTTAAAACCCCTCAACAGTCAAACAACGAGATAAGAGAATTGGCAAAATATCTTAAACCAGAGATGGAGGAAAAACAAAAGGTTGCTGGTGCTGCAGGCAATGCAGGTGCCGGATATGGGGTACTTGGGGGGCGTCCGAAAAAGGACGAAGAAAACCCCCTTGCGTCAAATTCTCCGCAAGGGGGTTTATCGGAGAAGAAACCAAAAACAAAGAGTAAAACAAAAAAGAGAGCATCAACAGCGTTAGAATTAGCTGCACAAAGACAAGATATCGGTAAGGACACGGCCCGTAAAAGATTAGAACTTGAAGATGCTGCAAACGACGGGGATGAAGAAGCAAAGAAACAATGGGCTAAAATCAATAATGGTAGTTCAACAAATTCTTGTTATACTGCTTGGTTAAAAGAGAAAAAAGCAAGACAAAAAAGAGAAGAAAGCAAAATATCTTTGGGAGAAGTTCCAGTAGACGATACAATAAAATTATATCAGGGAGATTGTTTAATTGAACTGAAAAAGTTAGAGGAATCGTCTATTGATCTGGTAATCACCGACCTGCCCTACGGGACCACCTCTTGTGCATGGGACTCTACGATCGATCTAAAAAAATTATGGCAGGAATTAAATCGTGTCTGTAAAAAGAATGCAGCAATGGTATTTACAGCTCAACAACCCTTCACATGGAGATTATGTGCCTCAAACCCCAACAATTTCAAATATGAACTCATTTGGGTAAAACCAAATGCCACAAACCCCTTCCATGCAAAAAAAATGCCAATGAAATCACATGAAAATATCCTAATCTTCTATCGTGCTCAACCAACATACAACCCTCAAAAAGAGAAGGGTGATCCATATGTTTGGGATAGCAAAAGAACCAAGGGCGAAGCAAGTAGTTTAAGTGCAACCGGTATCAACGATAGGATCGAAAGTGATGGTTGGAGATACCCAAAATCTGTGATTCCGTGTGAACAGAACCGAGGATTACATCCTACACAAAAACCAACACGACTGATGAGATATTTA
Source organism: Thermoplasmatota archaeon (assembly GCA_035527635.1). Taxonomy (GTDB): domain Archaea; phylum Thermoplasmatota; class E2; order DHVEG-1; family DHVEG-1; genus SM1-50. The sequence continues at coordinate 1,775 of DATLAF010000075.1, forward strand.
ATAAAAACATATTCTAATCCAGGAGATACCGTTCTTGATTGCACTATGGGAAGTGGTACAACTGGGGTGGCGGCAAAAGAAACCGCAAGGAAGTTTGTGGGGATAGAACTGGATTCAGAATATTTCAATGGTGCCAAAGAAAGGATTAAATCTGCCACTCGTATTATGGAGATTGGAAGTCTATGATCAAAACAAATCAAATATCCCTCATAAAAGAAAAAATTGAAGTTCAGGGTATTTTATCAGAAGAAACAACCGGGGATACTCCAATCTCCAAAAAACTAAAACACGATCTCATAAAATGCATGGAACAAATAAAAAAATACCCCAATATGCGGGTTGATGGCAACAATATAGACTCAACGATTTCTGCGGATATAAAAAGATACACACAAAGCGAGGAATTATCACAAAGTGACTACAAAAGACTGAAAAAGAAACACACTATCACCATCGACTACCTCACCGGGGATATCTATTCAGAAATTGAGGTTGACAGACCAACGATCATACGTCAACCAAACGGTAAGCAACAACAACCAGATATCCTGCTTTTGCTCCATTCAAGAGGGATATTTATCGAGATGAAATCATCCAAAGATGATGATAAAATCACATGGAATGGGGGTTTCCCCAGAAACAACGGTGTCTATATTTTTAACGGAACATCAACTCATATCACAGAAGACGACAGGCATACTACTTTTTTTATGGGAAACGATCTAATCACAAAACAAGAAAAGAACATCTTACTTGAGGGAAGAGAACAAAATAAAAAAAATGCAAATGACACAACAAACCAACGGTTAAAATTAATTGAAAGTGATTGGAAACTTTATCCAAGAGCAATGTTTAGTTATTCGGGAAAATTCTTAAGTTCCCCTCTAAGAAACCAGAGGGAACAAAACGTAATTGAACACGTAATGAAATTTAATTGGAAACAAAACCACACCCTATAAATAAAAGAAAAAGAAGAAACGATGCATGTCCGATATACCATTCAGTAAAATAAGAAGAGAAGAAGCGATGACAGGATCTATCATTCGTCATCTTATGGCATACCCAAAAATCTACAGTAACATCACCCTCCTGCTACGCGGTAAGAAAAAAACACAGTCTTTTGTCGATCAATATATCCGACCAAAAAAAGGAGACAAAATCCTCGACATCGGTTGCGGTACT
>DATLAF010000076.1:0-4925 GCA_035527635.1 Thermoplasmatota archaeon
ATCTGTAACAGCGTCTACTTCCCAGCGGAAGGACGAGATTGCGCAGAAGAAATGAAATACTTCATCAAGAACGCATTTGACCAATGGGGAACCAAATACGTGCTGTTAGTCGGAGGAAGGTACGGCGGTATACTAAACGAAAAATGGTGGGTACCGGTCCGATACACTCATCTTGATGATGGCGCAAACTGGGAAGGCGGTTACCTTTCCGATCTCTACTTTGCAGACCTCTACGATGCCTATGGTAATTTTTCAACATGGGATTCGAACGGGAACGGAATCTTTGCTGAATGGAACACCCAAGGAAAAGACATCATTGACATGTACCCCGAGGTATATATCGGACGTCTCGCCTGTAAAAGCGTCAATGAAGTGAAAACTCTCGTTAACAAAATAATCACCTATGAAAACACCACTGCAGGGACCGATTGGTTTAAGAAAATGGTTGTCGTGGGAGGTGACTCGGCACCAGCTGAAAATGATCCCTGGTATGAGGGTGAAGAGGAAAATAAGCTTGCTTTAGAGTATATGACCGGATTCGAAGGCATCCGTCTGTGGACATCAAACGGGAACTTCACCAGCAGCCAAGATGTTATCGATGGAATCAGCGCCGGCTGCGGGTTCTTGTTTTTTGATGGACATGGAAATCCTACGGTTTGGTCAACGCATCCTCCAAAAAATGAGAGCATCTGGATTGATGGATTGGTACTTAATGAAATGACGAAGTTGAAAAATGGTGAAAAACTCCCGGTTACTGTTTGCGGAGGGTGTCATAACGCGCAGTTCAACACTAGTTTGTACAATATTCTCAAAGGAATATTACAGGATGGGTTGAATTACTTCAAATCGACTAAACCCGTTGGAAAATTCTGGTACAACGAATGGGTTCCCAGTTGTTGGGCATGGAAACTGGTGAGTGTAAAGAACGGTGGCAGTATCGCGATTATGGCATACACCGGGCTTGACTGGTTTGCGGAGGGTGATTACAATAATGATACAATCCCTGATTGTACCCAATTCTTCTCAGGATATACGAATACGCAGTTCTTCAAGAATTACGGGGTGAACAATATGACAATTCTTGGTCAGGCGCACACCCAATCCCTTATCGATTATCTGAACGCGTTTCCACCAATGATGGAAAAACTGGATTGTAAAACTGTACAAGAGTTTGTTCTTCTCGGTGACCCCAGTCTTCAGATTGGAGGATATTCCTAAAGAGAAGGGATACAAAATGAACATACAAAAAATAGTAAGTTTAGGAACGTTCGCCCTACTACTTTGTACCTCCTTATCTGTGTCAGGATCGCATGGTGATGACTCCTCTTTTTTCATCACGGACCTTGTTCGGGTTGATATAACACAAGGATTTATGGGACTGCCTCAAGATGTCGAGATCGCTGCAGCAAGTCAGGGTGAATGGGTCGATATCATTATCCCTCGATATCGATTACCAGAATTAACAGCGCTTCAGTTACCATATACCGTTCTCATCGCAGATATGGATGCTTATGATAGGGAAATGATGGGGTCGTATCATACGTTTGCCCAGATTGAGACTATTTTACAGGATATTGCAACCAATTACCCAAGCATCACGAGTCTTTTCAGCATTGGAACCACTTATGAGGGACGGACCATCTGGTGCTTGGAAATTTCTGATAACCCTGGTGTTGATGAAGGAGAACCTGGTGTGTTCTTTATGGGACTTCATCATGCTCGGGAATGGCCAACCGTGGAAATCACTCTTCATATCGCAAATAATCTGACTTCCCTCTATGGTTCTAACTCTACGATTACCAATCTTGTCAACAACCGAAGAACCTGGATCGTCCCCTGTGAGAATCCAGATGGGTATTATTACTGTCACGATCTAGGTCATGATTGGCGAAAGAACCGTAAACCATATCCACCAGGTATTGGTGTTGATCTGAATCGGAACTATAATGGCTCCACGAATGGAGATATATGGGGCGCATGGGGATCAATTGGCTCAGGTTCAGTGACTCATGATCAAAGTGACGAGGTCTATTGCGGTCCAGGACCAGCATCAGAGCTAGAAACACAAGCAATCAGTAATTTTTTCGCTGGACATGACATCTGTGCTTCAATTTCCTGGCACACCTATCAAGAGGAACTCTATTGGGCATGGGGGTACACCTCAGCTCATACTCCTGATGACACGTACATGAGTGCAGTCGGGACACAAATCGCTCAGAGGATTACACGACAAAGTGGGTCGGGTAGCTATACACCAAAACAAGCGTATGGCCTGTATCCTACCACAGGTGATAATGTCGACTGGGAGTACGGATACAGCCACTATGTGTTAGGCAGAACGACCTTTGCCTATACCATTGAAGCATGTTCGTCATTCCATCCCTCCGCAAGCTATCTTGATCAGGTTTGTAAAGAGAACTGCGAAGGAGCATTATATCTCCTTCAAGAGGCCCAGAACATCCGAGACACTGTTGTCCCCCGTGTGATGCCACCGATGCTAGATGAAGTACCCAACGACCCCGACGGGAACTATCAGGTCTCATGGCAGGAAAAGAATCCTTCTGCAAATCCTGATTTTTTCCAGCTCGATGAACTGAACGGCCTTTCACTTAAAACTGATGACGCGGAGTCCGGATCTGGATTATGGACTCTTGATGGTTTTGCTCTTTCAACCTCCAGATATCACTCAGGAAGCTCTAGCTTTAAATCTCGCTCGATCAATTCCGATGTTTCCTCTATGACAACCACCTCCCCCATTCCTATTACCGAAGGGATGAAGCTTTCGTTCTGGTGCTGGTACTCGACAGAGAACAATTACGATGATGCTTTTGTCGAAGTCAGTAGAGATGGACGCTCCTATGAGATCTTAGATATCTTCACCGGATCATCGGGTAGCTGGGTGCCCAAAGAATATGATCTCAGCAATTATTCTGATGAGTCTGTCTTTATTCGATTCAGATGCACCACCGATCAAAATACGTTACAGGAAGGATTTTATGTTGACGATATTAGTCCTGTTGCAGATTTCGATACGGTTACGACATTATCAAGTTCTATTACCACCCATTCCTATGATATCACAGGGAAGGACAACGGTACCTATTATTATCGAGTGAAAGGCCATAACAGCGCACGTGGCTGGTGTGACTTTAGTACACTTGAGCAGGTCGTTGTCACTCTTGGCAATGACTCGACACCTCCTGTGACTACCTGTACCTTAACAGGAGATATGCAAGGTGATGTCTATGCCAGTGATGTTACGGTTACCTTGACAGCAGCAGATGATACAGGTGTCGACTACACGAAATACAAACTCGACGACGGGATCTGGACCACGTATGCTGCCCCATTTGTTGTATCCACAAATGGGAATCATACTGTACGCTTTTATTCGGTTGATACCATAGGAAACACAGAGACAGAGAAAAGTTGTAACTTTACCATACAACAGGAAGCCCCATCAGTCACTATAACGATAAAAGGTGGGGTGGGGGTCTCTGCAACTATTAAGAATACAGGAACAGCTGAGTTAACAAACCTTAATTGGACAATAAGCCTGGATGGAAAATTGATTTTTGTTGGGAAAACAAAATCAGGCACTATTGACGCACTCGCAGCAGGAGAAGAAGTCAGCGTACACGATTTCGTTCTTGGCTTTGGAAAAACAGGCATAGCGATGCAAGTAGAAGCCACTGAAGCTACCGCCACAGGAACAATCATTTTGTTCTTGATGATCGGAGTAAAATAACTTACTCCACCTCATTTCTCTTTTTTTGTGCAGAGTCATAAAAACTAATGATAGAAAAGGTTTTTTGAATTAATTGTGTTAGGACAGGACATATGTCATCCCCTTGGTTTATCATGGCAAGGCCCATGAGAAACAAAGGATGAAACATATGCACATTTACAAAGGAGAAATTTACCTCGAGAAACACCACATTCCACTCTTAAAAAGTGAACCAGAATATGTAAGACAACGATATCACACCATAGCAGCGGTTCTTTCTCCAAAAAGCACCATCACACGACAAAAAGCAGCTCATACACTCAAAGTGAACAAACGCCAATTCCAGAGGATCCTCAAACGATATCAAAACGAAGGAATACCCGGTCTTCGACATAAATCAAAACGACCGCATCAGAGTCCACAGAGGACTCCATCATGGTTGGAAGATATTGTCGTGAAGGTGAGAGAGGGAACCGGTTTCGGGTCGTTCCATATCTCTCAACTCGTGAATATCAGCCTGTGGAATCAAGGGAGGACTGAACGGATCCTCCCTCGAACCGTATCAAGAATACTTGTCAGAAAAGATGTTATCGAATCTGAACAGCGGGCTAAAAAAGAATGGAGACGGTTTGAATGGGGACAACCCAATCAACTCATCCAAGTGGATCTCACCATGTTCAATGGAATCCCTCTTCTCACCATGGAAGATGACTATTCAAGGAGAGGATGGGCAGTCAGACTTGCGAATCAAAAAGATAAAACCGTTGCACGAGGGATGAAAAAACTTCTGAAAATCAAATATGACAACCTCCTGACCGATAACGGATCACAGTTCAACAGAAAGAACAAGGTGATCCGTGAATACTGTGAGAACCATATCAACGAAAAACATATCTGGACTAGCATTCACCATCCTCAAACCATGGGAAAACTCAGCGCATTCCAGAAAGGATTGAAACGATTCCTTCGCCACAAACTTGGCACCTCACAGGACATCCAAGAGATCGATCAATACATCGACATCTACATCCCTTGGTATAACAACGGGAAATACCATTCAACAATCTCCTCATACCCTGAAGAACGATATTCAGGACAACGAGATATCGAATGGTATAACAGCCTTGTCAAAAGCCTTAAATTAGAGGATGTTCTTGCCATAAAATCCGAGGGGTGACATATCTCATGTCCCTACACA
>DATLAF010000077.1:0-6165 GCA_035527635.1 Thermoplasmatota archaeon
TACAACGATACCAAATAGGTATCCGGATTATTATAGAAATCAAGTGACTGATTTTCTCAACAATGCTGCTGATCGACTTCTTGAATCATCACACTGGTATGATGAAGAGGTGTACTATACCAGTACAAGTAAGTCATTTCAATCCCTCATTGACTCTCGTTTTGTTACATATGCGTGTCAGTACTTCGCTATTCAGAATCAAGAAGCATTAGTTCAATCACTTCTGAATCAAACCGTTCAATCCTATAATAATAAAAGTCAGTTGGGACGAGATGCTCCGATCTATGGAATGGTGACGTTACAATGCGTGGGTGCAGCGCAACAACGGATTAGGGAGGCAGCATCATATCTTTCTGAGGCAAACACAAGCTTTCTTAATAACGATTATCTCACTGCTTTATACAAAATTGCGTATGCTAAGGAACGCATTGAAAGTGTTCAATGGTGGTTAAATATTTCGACTCCATTTAATGACTCTGGGGAAATTAACGAATCAATGATATCAACTCTTGCGGAAGAATATCTTGATGATGCTCAACAGGCAATTGTGTATTCTGAAATAATAATTAATGAAATGGGAAAATCATCAAGTTATCTCGCAGATGCAAAAAATCTACTTCAGACCGCCCGTGATGAACATGAAAACGGATATTCTGCTGCTGCGTTGTTTGGTTCATTTGAATCCCTAGTGAAAGCAAATCTTGCTTTAGAACTCGTAGACGGAGTCACCAATGAAAAGGTAGAACGTGCCCGGGAACAAGCAAGTGCAAGTATTACTCAAAGTAGGAACATCGGTATTGAACCTGTACTTGCAGTAAGTTACTATGAGTATGGGCAGAGTCTTGCAAACGAATCATCTCTTGATACGGCAACCGTTTACTATAAATACGCTGATTTAATCGCTGGCGCCTTACGATTCACAGCCCCCTATGGGGTACAATCATCCCGGTATGTGGGGATCCCGGATATAAGCCCTATTATATCTTGGAATGTTGGGCCCTCTCGTTATATTTGGTTATTTATCCTGTTCGCTCTGATTGGTGGAATCGCAGGATTTGGATTCGGATTTTTGATCGCTGGGTTCTTTGGTCAGAAGAAACAAAAAGAACAATTTTTCACGAAGAATTCCATCCCACGGAGTATCGAGGACTATTACAAAAAACAAAAATAAGACATCTTCATTTACTTGGCGTAATGGATATCTCCGGAGAACTTGTCAATAACCATATCATAGTAAAAAAAGCTAGTGATATAGGCAGGCTTTATAATAAAAGTCATATTGGAACGCTTTTATCACCAAATATATTGCAACTTGATCTTCTTGAAGGTGTATTTTTACTTGATGAAGGAAAAATGCAGTTATCCCAAAATAAAAAACAAATCACTTTTTCTCATCTTCTCAAGCGTGCAGTACAACAAATTCCAGAGTTTGAGACAAAATATCTCGTGTTTAAAGATTTAAGAAATAGAGGACATGCAATCACCCTTGTAAATGAGGATGCGCATATTTCCTTTCGTAAATTTAAACAAAAAAATGAGGATGGCCCTTCCTGTGTTATCGCTTCTTTTTCTGAACGTGATATCCTTGATATTGATGTGACAAAACAGTTGATTCACCATTTCACAAAGAAGCAGAATGCTTTATGGTTCGCACTTGTTGATGAAGAAGGTGACCTTACCTATTATGACGTATCCGGAATTAACCTTAAAGGGGATATTTCGGAACAACGATATCCTAGAGGTACAAGCGTTTTGCTTAAGAATCGTTTGATTGTGTTTGATAAAAAGCTAGCTGGTCAATTGCTTCAAAAAGAGTTTTTTGGTAAACCATTTGGAGAAACATTGCAGCTTTCATTTGTCGAGGCCTTATACCTTCATAAGAAAAATGTCCTGGAGATTCAGACCACAGATGGAACGACTCTTTCTGAGGAGAAATGCATTCATCTGATGGAAAAACTTCAGCCGGATATTGTACAACGACTCATCGTGTATAAAGACTTAAAGCAGAGAGGATTGTTAGTGAAAACCGGTTTTAAATTTGGTGCTCATTTCCGTGCATACACAAAACAACCAGATAAAACACATGCAGAGTATCTTATCCATGTTATCGAAAAAGGCTTTACGAGTATCTGGGCTGAAATCAGCCGTGCTGTTCGTCTTGCCCATTCGGTGAATAAGGAATTTGTTTTTGCTTGCATCGACGGCACGACTATCGATTATATCAAACTTGGACGACTTCGCCCATAATTTTTCATAACGTTTTTATACTTCGTTAGCCATTCGAGCAATTCCTTATATGAGGGAGGAGATTATTATGCTTCAAATCCGATGGCATGGCCATTCCTGCTTTGAGATAACAAACGATGTCACCATCGTGACCGATCCACATGATGGAAGATCGATTGGGATACCTTCACCAAACGTAACAGGGGACATTATTTTAGTTTCACATAATCATTATGATCATAATAGTGTGAAAACTGTTGAAAAAGAAAATTCGAAGATAATCACCGATGAACGGAAACGAACCATTGGAAATATTCAAATCACTGGTATTCCTGCTTTTCATGATACCGCTCATGGAGAGCGACGAGGAACCATGATTTTGTATAAATTTACCTGTGATGACATCACGTTCTGTCACCTGGGTGATTTGGGTCATGAACTTGATGAAAAGACGATTCAACAGATTGGCAAAATCGATATTTTATTTATCCCCGTTGGTGGAAACTATACGATTGACGCAGAGCAAGCCTGGCGGGTGATACAAGCGCTGAAACCAAAGATTACGATCCCGATGCATTATCGGATTGAGGGATTGTCTATCCCAATAGCAGGCATCGACTCCTTCTTAGAGAAAAACAAATATAAGATTCTTAAAGTTGGAAACGAAATTGACATTGAGAATGACGAGCTACCAAAAGAGCCTGAAGTCTGGGTTTTTACTTTGTAGACCTTTTTAGAAATACCTCTTTGTTAACGCAATTCGGCGGGACGCCCCCTTTTAATCCGATACTCATATTTTCTGCAGCTATGAGCGCCATTTTTGTTCTTGTCTCAATAGTTCCTGATCCGGTATGAGGTTGTATTACGACGTTATCTAAACGTTTCAGTTCTTTGGAAATCTTCGGTTCATTTTCATATACATCAAGACCCGCGCCGAAAATCCAGTGTTTCTTTAATGCTTTGACCAATGCGATTTCGTTCATAATTGGCCCACGTGCGGTATTGATAAGAATCGCTGTTTTTTTCATCATGCGAAGTTCGTTTTCATCGATGAGATGGTGTGTTGCTTTCGTTAACGGGACATGGATGGACACAAAGTCTGATTTTTTGAGCAATTCTGATAACGGTACTTTTTTGGCTTTGAGCTCACGTTCGAGTCGGTCGTTTCTCTGATCATCAGTGTAGAGGACTTTCATTTGGAATCCTTTACTTTTCAGGGCAAATGCAGTCCCTATACGTCCTGAACCAACCACTCCTAAGGTTTTATTTGTAACATCTTGTCCGAGCATCAGCATTGGTGCCCAACCTTTGAATTTCCCTTTTCGGGTGAATGCATCTCCTTCAACGATACGTCGAGCAACAGAAAGCAATAACGCCCATGCAAGCTCTGCGGTAGTTTCTGTTAAAACCTCCGGGGTATTACTTACGGGTATTCCGCGCTTGGTCGCAGCAGCAATATCAATATTGTCGTAGCCCACTGCATATGAAGCAATCATCTTCAGAAGTGGTTCCGCATTGATAACATCCTTATCGATTGGATCTGTTAGAAGACACACAAGGCCATCTTTTCCTTTAATTCCTTGGATGATTTCTTCTTTAGTTAGAATTCTGTCATACGGATTGAGATCGATGGTGAATTCTTTTTCTAATAAATCTAATCCTGGTTGCGGTATCTTTCTTGTTACAAAAACATTCATAGGAGATCAGATACTCCATTTTGAGATAAGAAAGTCGTTATTTAGAGGTTTCTAAAACAGCTTGTCTTTTTCTTAGCTGAAAGAAGAAAAAAGAGGGTGTATAGTTCTTATAATTTTATGAGATTACTGTATTTTTTCTTTAAGGAGCTCATCAAATGAATAAAACTGTAGTTTTCCTTGAGCGTCTAAATCTCCGTTTTGATTAAGGACCCACTGTTGTGTCGTTTTTATTTTTGGCTGAGCAAATACTTTTATTTCTCTGAAGTTTGGGTTTTTCTCTTTATCTATCAGTTTGTACACCGACCAATTCACTTTGATAGGATCCATTGGTGAGTAATCCCCTATCATTTTTACAAATTGTTCTGTGAGGTTTGCATCATAGGTATAATCAGTGACTCTCCATTCACTTCGTACTATCGACTCTCCAGCTTGTGGCGAATAGTACGGCTCTTCGATAAGTGCAGCGTTATATTGGAAATATCCACAAAACATCATTCCCCAGTCGTTTTGATCATACGGAGGACCATTTTCACCGTGAGATAAATCGAAAATTTTTGGCGTATTTGTGTAGAGATAATTCAACACACTCACATATTGACCCCAGGTTGCTTTATACTGCTTATTCGGAAGAATATAGAGCCCATAGCTGACATTATCAATCCCTTCAAATTGACAGTTATCGGCATCGATACTACAACTATGTGCCATTTCATGTAGGATAAGAGATGCTAATTGAACACGTTTACCTCTTTGGGTTGGGACGGTGCCCATTAACATGAAATTATATATGTTCTGTATTGGTTTGAATCGTGAGGACACATAAGCGATTTGTGTGGTATCATAGACGTTGTTTTTCGACGGGTGTTGGAAACCACCGCCATGTCCGATGACTAAATATCTGAAGATCCCTTTTCGTTCATCAGGGAAATAATTATCATAGAACTGCAACATCATTCCGGAATCTTGTGATATTTTAGCAATATGTGGTAATTCTTGTCCACCACCGTTTATTGGGCCATTTGGCCACCCATCATCAAAAATGCATTTGATGTTATTCTCAGCGAATCTCTCAATAATTCCTTGCTTGGTTTCTTCAAAGAAATAATGTGGTGGGTCAAAGAGTCCACCAGAGCCCATGTAATCGACTTCATAATAAATATCCTGACTGAAGGGATCAGCAAACCATTCCGCCATCTGGTATTCTTCAATGTTGCTTAGACCGTCTAGGTCAGGGTCAAGGTTATTATGGTCATCCCATGTAAAAGGATCGTACCCCCATTTCCACTCCCATGCTGTTGGGACTCCATCGCCATCAGGGTCAAGTTTAGAGTCATCTACTGTTGGGTCTGTTCCCAAGATGTTGACCTCGGTCCAATACGGAATAAAATCACCATCGTAATCAATTTGATAGATGTTAAACCATATCTCAAAGGTCTCACCTAGATAGTATCCATATCCATCTTTATCATTGAAATTGTCAGAACCAGACCATCGACCAGTACGATAGTCATAGATGACTGTGAGAGAGTCTTTCTCAACATTTTGAATTTTTCGTCCTAATAATCCAGTTTTTACTTGGTCCATAATGGTAAGAGTGATTGTTGATTTTTCTTGTTCTTCTTCCGCATCTTTCATGATTTTATTTTCTTGGAACATGGTATCCCATGTATTGAACAATACTTCGGTTGTCCTACCATGCTGTGTCACGTCTTTACTAACGTATTCTAATCCATCCATGTTAGTTATGAAATAAAACGAAGGTTTCGTTTTCCAGGAATTACCAGGTTTAAGTAATTTGGTGAGGAGGTCTCGATCTCGTATTCGTAAGATTTCCAGGACAACACCTTGGTTTTCTAACGGACTGATACGATTATCAATCGGGGGCGGGATTTCTTGAGCAGTGATTACTTTGTTTGTTGCATAATACTCGAAATAGATATAAGTTCCTGATACAAGTAAACAGGCGATAACAAGTAGCGAGACTCCTATCATTATTTTCTGTTTTCGTTTAATATACATGATGGTTTGCCTCCGGTATGGAATGGGATTGTATTTTTATTAATAATATAGGTTACAATTTATATAAAGTTATTGGTATTCAAGGCCTTGGTTCATAATTCACCTCTTGTGACCGCCAGTCGTATTGTTCTATGGATCAATTGTCGTATGTTGTATCCTATGGTTTTGAGCCATATTTCGTTGGTCTGACATTTTCGGTTTCTACTGGATAGATAGGAGTTGG
>DATLAF010000078.1:0-3015 GCA_035527635.1 Thermoplasmatota archaeon
GCCGGTTGTCATCAGAGACCTTGAAAAGGGGAATCTACAACCATTCTACACCTCAAGTAATTACCCTGATTCATTAATACTGCCCTCAACACAGAATATTACACTAAAAGGTCTTCAACTTACTAATTCTATTGAAGCGACCCGAGGCTGTCCGTACCGATGCGATTTTTGTCAAGATGCAAATATTCGTGATGGTGCGGTCTTTCGAACAAGACCGCTGGATGATGTCATTGAAGAAATTTTTTCCCTTAAACAAAAAATCTTTTTTTTCACCGATTTTTCGATGACAATCGATCTCACGTATACGAAAGAGCTGTTTCGTCGTATGCGTGGATTGCGGAAGAAATTTATTTGTGGTGGTAATGTCGATGATCTAGCAGAGGATGAAGAGTTACTGCGTCTTTCTCATGCAGCAGGATGCATTGAATGGATCAGCGGATTAGAGACGTTTTCCCAAGAATCATTAAATGGTGCACATAAAAAGACAAACGTTGTAGAGGATTACGCACGGGCCGTAAAAAAAATACATAAATATAACATGGCGGTGTTTGGGACATTTGTTCTTGGATTTGATGAGGATGCCCCTGATATTTTTAACGCTATGCAAGCACATATTGGGGAACTTGGAATCGATGCAGTGAATTTTGCTATCCTGACACCTTATCCCGGTACCCCTCTTTTTTCTCGTTTAGAACAAGAAGGACGCATACTTACTAAAGATTGGTCTAAATATGATAGAAGACATGTAGTGTTTCAACCACTCAATATGACCAAAGAGGAATTGGAGGAAGGATTTCGAAAAATCACTTTGTATTTTAGTTCCATTCCTTATATGGGATATACTACAGTTCGGAGTTTGAGTCTTGGGCTGTATCCTTTTTTCGCGACATTAGCTGGGACCCTGGGGCAATATATGAAGACGTAATGGGAGTAAAAACGAGTTATTCTCTTTCTATTTTTTTATGTTCTTTTTTAAAGAAATATGCAAAAACTTAACAATCGTTAAATTTATATATCCTAACAATACAATATACAAGAGGTATGAAATCATCCATTAAAATCGCGATACTTATCCTTGTGTCTATCCTTCTTGCCTCTTCAGCTTATGCCATGTTGTTCTTTGGATCAATTAACCAAATAAAAGATTCCAAAGAACAAACAAAAGAACCAGCAGATACTCTCTCACCGATTATTACGTCAAGTACCGGTGATGCAACTATCGTTTCAGGAAGTACGATAACAATTTTAGCAACGTTTTCTGACGACATCGGTGTTATTTCTGCAAAAATGTTTTACAAACCTGCTGTTGCTCTCGCATGGAGTTCTAAATCAATCCTCACTGGAAGAGCTAATATCTCCCCACCCAGTGAATCCAATGAAAGCTGGTACTATTACGTGACCGTGGATGACGCCGCAGGTAACGGACCGGTAGGTGATCCTTCAACTGATGGTAGTCTGTATTACATCATAACCGTCATAAATGATGCAAGCAACACCCCTGATGATAATGATTCGAACGGTGGAGCGGGAAACAGTACTCAGAATTATTCACGATTTGTATTTGTTGAGCTTGGTACAAAAATCGTTTGTTCAGAATGTCCAAAAATCTCGGTTATCCTGAATGATTTATACAAATCTGGGAACTATCCGTTTTATTATGTAAGTTTACCACTTGACAATCCGAAGGCTTTAGAGCGGCTTACTGAATATAATATTCTTGGATATCCGACCGTGTATATCGATGGTGGATTTAAGGTGCTCGTCGGAAGCAATATTCAGAAATCAGATTTCGGAAAAAACATTACCTCTGCTGCCGCGCGAACCACCCCAAAAATCTTTGTAGAAACAACTGCATATTGGAACAATCACACAAACCTCATAACTGTTAATATAGTTGCAACTAATCAAGAGACATCAGGGTATAGTGGACATTTACGTGTCTACATCACTGAAATTATTTCTACGAAATGGCAGGGAGGAACACCACAGCATTTCTCATTCCTTGATTTCCTTATGAATCAAGATATTCAAATACCAGAGGAAGGAAATATCTCTTTTACTAAAACAATGAATGCCTCAGGTCTTGATCCTGAAGATCTGATGATCTTTACAGTTATCTTTAACGCAGAGAAACACGCAGGATATTCGCAATTACCGAATAATAATCCCTTTGATGCACATTATGTAGACGCGGTCGCTGCAACCCAGGTGATACAAGGTGGGAATCTCCCACCTGAGGTTGGTATTCAGAATCCATTGGTGAAATATGTCCATCGCTTTGGTAAACCAGTTCGGAAAACAATGACTGGGAAAACGATTTTACTGGGACGAACAACGGTTGTTGCCGCACCGCATGATGACTCAAAGATCGTAAAAGTAGAATTTTACGTTAATACTAAACTCATGGCGACGGTTACTCAGGAACCATACGAGTGGAGTTGGCATACGTTTACGATAGGGAAACGGACCATCAGTGTAAAAGCATATGATGATTCCGGAAAGATGACTATTGCGAGCATTGCCGTGATTGCCTTTATGTTTTAAATAAGACTATTTTTTTTCTAGGATCCTCTTTGCTTGTAGAAGATGGCACACCCTGCAAATCTCAATTTTCATTACTTCTACATCTCCATTTACAATTCGTTTTGTGGAGATTTTAATTTCTTGCTGGATTGTTGGATCAGATATTTTTAGATCCCCTCGTTTTTTATAAAGATACTGTGAGACAGCTGCCTCTGTTATTCCGAGTTTTTCAGCTGCCTTTCTTTGAGTGAGCCCATGATCCTTGATTAAGCTTTTTGCGAATTCTTTTCGGATTAGAGGGAGAACGTACCAGACTGCTTCTTCGCAGTGGATTTTCATAATAACCAACACCGGCCTTGGTTCATAATTCACCTCTTGTGACCGCCAGTCGTATTGTTCTATGGATCAATTGTCGTATGTTGTATCCTATGGTTTTGAGCCATATTTCGTTGGTCTGACATTTTCGGTTTCTACTGGATAGATAGGAGTTGG
>DATLAF010000079.1:0-4596 GCA_035527635.1 Thermoplasmatota archaeon
CCAACTCCTATCTATCCAGTAGAAACCGAAAATGTCAGACCAACGAAATATGGCTCAAAACCATAGGATACAACATACGACAATTGATCCATAGAACAATACGACTGGCGGTCACAAGAGGTGAATTATGAACCAAGGCCCCTAAATGATATAAGATTTAATGCAGGAGACTGACATGTACGATGCTTTAGAGGGGATTTTTTAATTACTGTAAAAGGGGAGTGATTGAGAAAATCGGTATGGGTTGTACAACAAGTCCTTTATAATGTGTCACCCAACAGTACTTGTTGAGGCAATCCTATGAAAACGATCCTGCGAAGAAAAGATAACACCAGTATTTTCTGTCCAACCACCCATAAACAAAACATTCCCTATGCGGATAAAACCAAGGCAATTAAATTAACTATCGGGTGTTCCTTACTCGCCATTGGACTTTTAATTATGATTATCGCGCAATGAGCAATGCGTAAATCCTGCCTAAAATAATACCTTTTTTCCCCTATTTTTTCGAAATTTATATAAAACAGGAATTCCTAATAAAACTATAACGACAGTGTTCAAAAAGGACGAATGCGCATGATTAGTGTCAAAGTCTACCAGCAAGGTGATGACGTTGTTATCAGCGCCTGCGACGAACATCTTCTTGGTAAGAAATTTCGTAAAGGAAAACTCCAAATTGATGTGGCGAAACACTTCTATGACGGAGAACGAATCGATAAAAAAACATTAGAAAAATTCCTTCTTGACGCAACGATTGCGAATCTCGTGGGAAAAGAAACCGTGACCTGCGCAATCAACCTTGGCCTGGTCAACCCCAAATATATTCTTATGATAAAAGGGGTTCCGCACGCACAAATTGTTCAGATGATCTGATTTCTAACGATTCTTCTTATTTGTAAGCGTGTTGATTTTTTCAATCATGTTCTCATAGTGTGTCCCCATCCAATAATATTTGTTACAGACAGAGCAATGCCAGAACTGATCTCTGGTTTCAAACACTTTTAGGGGGACATGATTTTTAATTTCTTTTTTTTCAACAGTATCAAGAACAGTGTTACACACCGTACAGCGAGTTAAAAATTTTTTCGAATCAATCGGAATTTCATTCAAAACATGTTTTACCTGTTCGGTAAGGTTCGTCGTTTTTATCTCAAGAACATTGACCTGTTCTTTTTTCCCTCGCATAAGTAATTCCTTATCACGAGAGATAAGAAGTCGTTTCTCACGCTTAGCAATCTCAAGGATATGATCATCGTTCATCAACGCATCAGGATAGAAGGTATCAAATCCAAAAATTCGAAGCCATTTCGCAAGCGAGCCAAGCATATGATCGCAGAGTAGTCTCATCGTACTATACCATAACAGGCAAGGGGGATTTGTCTTTTCTGCCAAAGAATACGATCTTATACGTTAGTGATATCTTTGTACCTGGACGATATCGTAATTAGGGTTCCCTGCATTATCATACGCGATAACAATTATAGTATGCTTATGAATGAGGAAGCATCCCTGTGACCATCTCCAACTGTAAGGTTCGTGGGTATCGGTGAATTCCGGATGATTCGAATCATCGATGAAAAACTCGACTTTTTTAATACCAGATTGTGCATCTGATGTTTCAACGTTAATGGTGATAGCACCAAAAACGAGTACGCGCTGTCTGAACAACCAAGAGAACAAGTGAAGACCCCAGAGATACAATCCGTTTTCAGGGGATACGATTTTGACCATAGGTGGAATAGTATCTTGATTTGTGTAGGGTACCATCAAAGGGTATCGATCAGTGTTGATTCCATCCAGGATTGCATAGGGTGTATCGCCGATGCCATCCCTATTTGCATCAGAACCCGTATAATCACTCCAATAGTTACCCCCCGAGGGGTATCCGTCATCCCATACATTCATCCCATCATCATAGGCTTGATAGCGGTTTGTTTTAAAGGTATTATGATAGATGTAATTATTGGACGCTTCAGAAATCCCAATACCTGCGTAGAAGTTATCTGAGATTTCGTTTTCAAAGATACACACCCCCTTACAACCTGATTTGAGTGTAATGCCGTTCCAGCCATTGTTCATGATCTTATTGTAGACAATCATGGTATCCTCAGCAGAATGTTTCAGCACAATACCTTGGAAGTTATCATAGATAATATTCTTCATGATGGAACAATTCTTCCCATTCACCACTATTCCAGCATTTTGTTCCTCGGTTCCACTATGTTTTATTAAAAACCCTTGAAGGACTACATTACTGGCACAGATACTTACCACATCACCACTGTCTCGACCGTCGATAATCGTCTCATGACGGTTTTCACCTTGGAGACACAAGGATTTGTAAATCGTAACATGCTCCCAATACTCCCCGTTTTTCACCATGATCACATGACCACCCTGGGTATCGGGGTCACAGATTGCTCCTTGAATGGTCAGGAAAATTTCTTCGGTGTCTTCATTTAACACAGAGCCATAGGGATGAACGAGTGGATAGCAATCAGAAGAACTGTTCCCGGTTGGATAGGGAATTTCTCCGATTCCGTCCTCATCGTCATCGGTTCCAGTGTAATCACTCCAATAGTTCCCCCCAGTTGGGGACCCTCCGTCCCAAGTACTACCTGCGATGACGTCAAATGCTTGATAGATATTCTCAACAATATTGTTGTGATAGATGGTGTTGTTTGCCTCAAGTACGTAGAGGCCATAATAGTTATTTTCTTGTATGTTATTATTAGTAATACAGTTTTTCGAGGTATGAATCATAATTCCTGCATTGTTCGGATTGCTTCCGCTATCAGTGATAGTAAATTTAGTAATATTTACGCACTCAGCGATAATTTTAACAACAGTCCCAAAACCATCACCAGTTATCACGGTGTTGTCTCTTTCTTCACCAATGAGGTCAAGGGATTTGCTGATTACAACATTTTCTTTATATCTACCGTTGAAGACATAGATGATGTCACCAGCTGTTGCATAGTCAATACCATCCTGAATAAATTGATAAGGATAATCCATAGTTCCATCCCAGGGCCCCGCGGTGTTATCGTCATCAACATAAATGGTTGACCCCCCATCATTCATTGAGGATCTTATTTGTTTCTGTACGTCATTAATAAGGTTTGCAGACCCAGGAGCAATAAAGAGAGCTGCGATGACCAAAGTAAAAATAGCTTGATATAGATGCTTCACATGACGATTTTTGTTCATACTATTCCTCCTACATCCTAGAAATCGTATTTTTTATATCTTATAAAGTTATATTAATATGATATTTAAATATTTCCAGAGAAAATGGGTGTATAACAACATCAAATGTTCAAAAATCGTCCATTCTTGTAGATCAATTCTTTATCGGCGTAGACTTCTCCGTTTTTCCGCAGGTCACACATCATATCCCAATGCAAGCTGGATTTATTTGTACTCCCTGTCTCAGGATACCCACTGCCTACCGCAAGATGAATCGTCCCACCAATCTTTTCGTCAAACAAGGTGTTCTTCGTATATCTCTTCACCCCGTAGTTTGTCCCAAACGCAAACTCACCAATTCGCTTCGCACCAGGATCCATGGCAAGCATGGTGCGTAGGAATTGTTCTCCTTTCGATGCCGTTGCTTTTACCACGGCGCCCTTCTTAAACCAGAGCTGAATGTCATTCACTTCACGGCCTGCGTAGGCCCCAGGGAACGAATACCTGATGTGCCCTTCTGCTGAGTTTTCAACCGGGCCGGTAAATACCTCGCCGTCAGGAAAATTCTCCTTTCCAGAACAGTTTATCCATTTCTTCCCTACAACAGAAACAGTAAGATCAGTGTCCTTGGCAAAAACATGGAGGTTCTTTTTTGTACTCAAAAGTTTTCGTATCTTTTCCTGTTCTTTATGTATGGTTCTCCAGTACTTGATTGGATCTTTTGCATCGACATGCGCAGCATTAAAAACAAAATCCTCATACTCCGCAAGAGACATCTCTGCATCTTGCGCTGATGCTTGGGTCGGATATTGAGTTACGCACCAGCGGAGTTCTTTCTTAGCAGCTCGTTCAAGGAAGGTTTTATAGATCCCTTGATGTGCAACGCTACTCATTGCCTGTTTTTTTGGATCGATATTTGTCATATTCCGCGTATTCTCAGGGCTGATGATAGAGAGGCTTGCATCGATGTGTTCGACTTCGAATTTACTCAGAGGGGAGACATATTTGAGTTGGTTTTCTGAGCAGTATTTATAATAAATCTCAGCAAGACCATCGATACCGACATGGGTAAACGGATGTGCACCGACCTTGATTGCTTGTTGATATACTTCTTTTATTAAAGGGGCAGCAAGATGACTACCCGAAATCACAAATAAATCGTTTTTCTTTAAACTCAACGAATGACGGACTAGAATATCAGCATATTTCCTTAATCGTTTATCAATCATGTCATATTCCCCATCGGAGAACAAGTAGAATGATAAAAGAGTTTCCGGTCGATTTAGATTTTCTCCCAGTCTTTTAACACGGATTCCCAATGATATTTTTTGACTTCATCGATTTCATCGAGTTTTCGTATAATTCGTTCATAGCCTTTCACTAGTGTACGGGTTGATACTTTTACGA
>DATLAF010000080.1:0-2187 GCA_035527635.1 Thermoplasmatota archaeon
TTCGATGGCATCTGTTGATAGATACGATAGCACAGGTCCACGAAGTCTTGAATTCTTATGGTCCGGCAACGGCGGAAACCTTTATGCATATAGATGTAATAAAGAAACAACTGAAAAAGCAGTTGTGACCGTATCATGTAACGGACAATTCTAAAAACGGAACCGATCAGACCCGGTGGTTTACTTCTGCCGCCGGGTTTGTTATAATAGGAGATCATGTCGAAATTATTAGAATCTCATAATTGTTTCAAAAATGAATATATAGATAAAGAATATCCCGGTTGTACTTTAAAACACTTCAATAAAATAACCCAGCAACATATACCTAAAAGTCAGAGTCATTTGATTGGTTCTCCTTTTGCCTGGTTGTGTTTTCTACCTATTAAAGTCCGTGGTTATTATGGTGAAAAGATATTAGAACGATTTTTCTTCCTGATGGAACAGGAATACTGTAAGGACAAGGGGCGCGGAGATGGTTTATTGAACCGTGAGGAAATCGAGATAAAAACATCAGTACAAAGTCGAAATGGAAACTTCTCAGCAAATCAGGTGAGATCAAAAGGACCAAGTAAAATATATTTGTTGTGTTTTTTCCCTACCGTGATGAAATTATATCAGTGCGAACGAGATAAACTTAGGCAGTTTGGTGGTAGACCCAGTGAATCTGAACATAAACAGATACCGATAACAGAGGAGATAAGAAATAACGTTTTCTGTGAGGTCAAAGAGAATGAATGGAAGCCGAGTTTGCCGTATCTTAGTTTTTGGGGGTGAGTACGAAATACTTATTATTAGAACCACGCGTCAAGGCGATTGCCCCAAATATCGCCCTGATGAAGTGGTCACGTTGGTGTGAACAAAATGGACATGAATATCAATATGTCCGAGGTTGTGTAGAAAAAGAAAGAATTGGGTTTATACCCGATGAAATAAAAATGAGCTGCATTTTCTCGTTCCATTCCAAACGTTATCGAGATACTATCGATCATTATTTAAATTTATTCCCTGCAGTCAAATTTGAAATCGGTGGTGTTTTCCCTACCTTGTATAAAAAATGGTTTGAGAGTTGGATATATACCGGCCGATATGGTTTCAATGTACCATTTTTCGCAGGCGAAAAAGATTCTGTGATCAGACTCCATTGTGGTATGCACCCAGAGATTGAAAAACTTACACCTAAATATAATATCGATATAACATCAGAAGATGTTGAGCCTTACCCAAGAGATAAAATTGTGATGTATGCTTCTCGTGGGTGTGTCAACAAATGTGGTTACTGTGCGGTGCCACGACTCGAAGGATCAATGAAATCATTTAAATCGATCAAAGGTATGATAGATTCTGCCAAAGCTGAAATGCCTAATGCCAAGAGCATCGTTCTTTACGACAATAATTTCACAGAACATGAATATTTTGACGATATTATTGATGAACTTGTGGAATCTGATTTACCAGTTGATATTCATGGACTACATGTTGAATCATTCGATGACCATAAAGCCAAACAGTTTGCCAGATTAAAATGGGCAGCTCAGGGAATTGCAGGAACTCCATATCTTAGATTCTCATTTGATTGGATGAAATATGCTCCGAATGTAGAACGGGCTTACGATATCTATATGAAACATAATATTCGAGCTGGTTTCTTTTGTTATATGCTGTTCAACTGGACCGATACACCCCAGGATTTCTGGCAGAGAATCGCCAAGTGTCAAGAAATAGTTAGTTCACATGAAAACGGCAGACCAATTTTCTTATTCCCTCAGAGGTTTGAACCATTCAAACCAGAGAGCAAAGACAAGACCCAACAAGGTCTAAAACGGAATCAATATATTAGTCCGAAATGGCAGAAGTATGTTGAGAATCGCTGGCCTCTTAGATTCACGAATGAAGGGAAATCATACCCTAATGTCACTGGTAATGATCTTGTGACGGGTCTGACTCGAATGTATACATGGGTACATGGTTTTTTGTCAGTTACGAAAAGTCAAAACCTGTTTGAATGGATAGGTAAAGACTGTGATGAATTTTTACATCGAGCTATGACGATGGCAGTTGATAGAGAATACAGACTTGAAAAATTGAATGATGCCAGAGAAGTTAATCAAAAAATCCTGTTCGTATGAGATTTGACCAGATGTCAAGTTCTTCGCCAATCTCTTTGGCAAATTGTGTATTCACCATGAA
>DATLAF010000081.1:0-11005 GCA_035527635.1 Thermoplasmatota archaeon
AAACACAATGTATAAAACCGAGGTGATAGATAAAGATACTGTAGAAAAAAGGATTGTGACACGATTAATTGTGTTATGGAAAAAAAAGAGAAAGAAGCTCTTCCATGACAGAATTATCATAGAAGAAGAGAGGAACAAAGCAGTGAATGTGCTCTGTGAGCTGACCGAAATTACTGGGTAACAATCACCATTGGACCAAGGACAAAACCGTTATAGGTTTTTTCTACCTTTCCTGCATTTGTCGCCTGGGCAGAGGCCGCGATAATCACAGGTCCAAAACCCATGATTCTGCCTGCTTCAGCTGTACTTTCTGTTTTTGTTGCGTTCGGTTCAATAGAATTACTACAGTTTCCACATCCGCTACAAATTTTTTTAATGTTAATTCTACCGAAAATACCTCCTTTCACGGAGATAGTCATGGTGATATTCTCTGCAGTCTCATTACCGATGTTTTTTACAGTAACAGAAACTTTGCCAAAACCACCTTTCATCGTGGTGATTTCAAGAGTTGTTTGAGCGAGTGGTGTTGCAGTGCATGAGGCTGCAAATGCTATGCTTATTAGCATGATGAGAAGTCCTATGCTTGATGCTTTTTGTAGATTTTTTTTCTGTCTCATATTTTTATCCATCTATGTATATTAAATATCATTCATTATAAACATTCTATATATAAAGATTCTCAATGTGAAGAGTTTTATTTTATGGCACCGGAAAGAAGATGATTCCACTTAGGTTCCTGTAAATAGAGATCGTTTTGCCTCTTTAGTGGTATGGGCCCGGCAGGATTTGAACCTGCGACCAACTGGTTATGAGCCAGTCGCTCCACCGGTCTAAGCTACGAGCCCAACGATATATCCAGCCCCTATCGGTCTTCTACTACTTAAAATTTAGAGATACCTGGTAAGAGGAAGGTTCTTTAATGAAAAGAAATATCGGTGTCTGCCATGAGGGCGCTAGCAACATTAGCGAAATACCCGTTCTTGCACGACACACGGCAGTTTATCAAAGACAACGGTCCATCAGTCGATGAGCTGCTGAATGCTGCCCCCTATGAACGAGCGCGGATCATCAGTATTGAACGATTAGATAATGCGTTTAAAAATCGAGATGTCGGCCAGAGGAGCCTTGCAAGCCAATCTAATTGCATCATGGAAATCCTATCGTATCCTTTAGCTCGGATGGTTACGGTTTGTATCGGAGACTCCTTTTTTAAAAAACGATATGCACTGGGTGAAGCCTATCATATGTATAAACACCTCCTTAACGAATCAACCTCCTTTCTTCTTACCGTTGCCAAGGAACTCGATGTGAACGTTCAATACAATTCGGAAACAAACACGATTAAGATATTTTTCAAAGATTATCTCCGCAATGCACCAACAAGGTACAAGGAATGGAAAATGATCAATCGTGGTATCAACAGCGGATTCCTTGCAATCTCACATAAAGACCTGGCAAGAATCCTATTAGAATCATTACGTGAACGTATCAATAAAGAACTTCTCGAAAGAGAATGCGATAAAAGCGTCTCTGATACCTTCTCCTCAGATATTCAACGATATCAGAACATGCTTGCGATGCAGAAAAAAAAGATCGAAGCAGCACCTGTTGGGAAAGTGAGCATCGAGAAACTCCCCCCCTGTATGAAGGATATTTTATCAGCGATTCAATCCGGTGAAAACGTGCCCCATATGGGCAGGTTTGCGTTGGTCGCATTTTTAAGCTCATTGAAGCTAAATACCAACGAAATCTTAAAACTCTTTTCCACGGCTCCCGATTACCAGGAAGACAGAACCAGATATCAGGTGGAACATATCACTGGTACGTCATCATCAACAGAATATAAATGCCCGGGATGTGAGAAAATGCGCACATACGGGATTTGCCCGGTAGATAAAATGGATGAATTCTGTAAAAAGATTCGCCATCCGTTGAGTTACTATAGCAATAAATGGAAACAGGAGAAACAGAAATCATGAAGCAGTTTGTGACCTTTGAAGGCATTGATGGGTCAGGGAAATCCACGATCTCAAAGCTGGTCTCTGAGAAATTACGTTCCGCTGGATACGACACCATCTGGACATTTGAACCAACCGATTCGACTATCGGGAAGTACGTCCAAGAATGCATCCGAACACAATCTGATCCGTTTGTTACCTCATTTACGTTTATTGCAGACCGCATTCAGCATTGCAAGCACATCCAGCACTGGCTAGATGAGGGAAAAATCGTGTTGTGTGATCGGTACGCAGAATCAACCTATGCCTATCAGGTCGCGCAATTGGAAACCGAGATTAAGAATCCATTAAAATGGTTACAGGAGCTTTCACAAGGTCGTATTCTCATCCCTGATCGAACATTCTTGTTTGTAATCGACCCGAAAACATCTCTTGCACGGATTCAACATCGAACAGAGTTAATCCCGTTTGAACGACTCGCGTTTTTAGAAAAAGTTCATAAAAATTATCTAAGGATATCACAAGAAAAACGATTTCTCCAGCTTGATGCGACAAAACCTATCGATGCGCTGGTTCAACTCTGTTACGATGATATCCTTCAATAACAACAAAAAAAAAATGAAGTAAAACAGACTGTTTTTCGTCTTACACGCTATCATCTAACTTTGTTCTTCGTCTTCAGTATCATCCTTGTCTGTCTCACAGCGAACATCTTTGTTCAACGCAAGAAACCGCGCCCGCTGACCAACAATAAAAAGTTTTGCTATAAACGTAATCTCGTTTGCCTCTTCTTTACTTGACACCTGTCCGACAATTAACATAGTCCTCAATTTATAGTGGTGTGTTTCTTCTTTTAAAGGATTTGTTGTACAACTGATACCAGCTCTGAAGACAGATGATATCAAAAAACAAAAGAAGGTTTACAAGCGGTCATAAAACGATGGTCAAGATTTAAAAAAAATTAAGAATACAGGGTTACCTTCCTACATCCAAGCATCCAATCCCTTCTGTTCCGTTGCTGCGATATCGGATAAGCCGAATGCACCCTGCACATAATTCTCGATCATCTTCTTATACCACTCAAGATCGATTTCTTTCCGATCCATCACCAGGTCAACCGGGTACATATAATCAATGGGTTTTACTCCACTTTTTGACGGTTTTACGATACCAGGCAATGGTCTTTTTGTGATCACAAACTTCATCTTTACCCTGCTTCGAATTGGTCGACCAAGCAATTTCCCCAGTGCTTCCGCACGCTTCCCAAATGTCGAAGACGATCCATCCTGGTTCAATTTATACCGTTTCTCCGGCTGAACAGACTGTACTAAGGTTAAGTCATTTAAATCAACACTTTCAAGATCCAACTGAGCGACGATGTCTCTTGTCTTATTCTTAATACTCTGCTTTACCGCAGCCCGAACATCATCTTCTTTTTCCCACCGTGGGTTCTCCTGAAGCACCGTCATCATGATCTCTGCAAGAACCTTACGAGCAATATTTGCTTTATCAGACCCTTTAAAGTTATTTCCTTTTGTCGTCATCTCGATTTTACCGTTTTTCTCATCAAAAATCAAGTAGTTTTTATGCTTAACAAAAATCATACCATCATGCTGCTCTGCCTCTAACTCAAAATCAGGATATTTCAACTCGTTCTGCCATTTCTCATTGCATTGTTTAATAGCTGCATTCGCGACTTCTGGCCGGGTAATCCACTCATCATCATTAGGATCAAGCCTAATTCCTAATGCTTTGGAAAACCGGGGGATGTTACCCATAGAACGGGAACAACCCATGTAAATCCCATCGGTATCCCCGTACACCACACGAATATTCTCATTGTTGAGATAATTCAGAGTATCAGCAAGGATCATCTGCCCTTTGGTCGTAATCGCAGCAGCACCCCATAAGTTGAACTGCCTTCCGGTGACTGTCGGTGCCGCAAGGATCCCATGCGTTCCAGCATTCCGAGCACCCTTCATACTTTGATACATCATTTTCAGTCTGTCCAATTCTGATGTATGTGCCTGTGTCTTGGCGTCCTTTAGCTCTTTTTTTATCTTCCCGATGATATTCATAATACCGGTCATCGCACAGTTGACGACGCCAGGGTTTGTATCGATCCGTACCCCGATCATATACCCTTTATCCGCATAGGTGTCCTGTTTCGTAATCTCTCTCCAGTTCACGTCCCTGTTCTTCAGAAAATCCTCAGAAAGTTTCTTAAGCCACACCCAGGCATCTGGTGTTTCGTTCTTCCTCGCAAGCTTGACGGTATCTGCCCCAATGTTCATCGCCTTCAGAATCGTTGGATACATCGCACCAACATCGGCGACTACCACATGATACCAAGGAATGAAATGCGAATGCGCTTCTTTATCTGGTTTGATGGTCATGCCGCCAGGCATATGGTAGTTTACGACCTCTTCGTCATCATCTGCACATTCCTGCTCTTTGTAAATCACCTGCGGGTACTGCACCCAATCCGGCATCTCCTCGCCATATTTCAACACCCGGACAAAATCCTTTGACAGTTGCTCTCTTCGTTTCTTCGCCAGACGAATGATCGCTTCTTTTGTTGTTTGCTTACCAAAATCCTTTACCAGAACTTGCGCAACTGATTTCACACGGCAGATCGGCGGGATGATCTTTTTCTTCGCAGCCCCTCGAATCAATGCCATATGATCCCACATGTTTACCGCACCAGAAGAAAGCACCATATCAAACGGCATACACGTCGTAAAAGACAACGGCAATGCTTGTTGGATGAAATGTAACGATACCCCGATTTGCTCTTGGACGTCCTGCTTGTTATATGTCATTGTACGATCATCGAGTTTAATTTCTGATGGCGCTAAATAGACCCGATTATCAATCACAACATTAAGAAACGGAGCTAAGGTTTTTAGCCGATAATCATCAAGCCACGGGTAAAACTTCCGTGCAGCAAGGTACGTATCAAAGCTGCAGGGGTACATCTGCACAATTTCAGCACCCATAATACCAAAATGAAACGACTTATCCTTACGGCAGTACATACTAATAAAATTCTGAAACGTTTTTTTCTCGTCAACTGACAATTGATCTTGTTTGTTTTTAAGGAACCAATTTATCCGGTCATAGACATGGACGTTATCAAAACCAACGATGTTATGTCCGGTGATGACGTCAGCGTCTTTTGCGACTCTGCAGAATGTCAACAGGCTTGCTATCTCCTCGTCCATAGTACGAGAAAGATGTTGCACGACCTCGACATCCTTCCAATGCGATGGAGTCTCACGAATCTCAAAGCTGAACTCTTCTATATCAAGGTTCTTCTCTGATTCGATAGCGATATTAAATGTAGCGTATCCGAGGATATCGATAGGGATCTGTGGTTTTCCTTCTTCAAACTGGGTCGTTTCAATATCATAGACCAGTACCCTGAGGTTTGTTTTTTTACCTTGGGTATCAAACAACCACGTTTTCCCTTCGGCAGCAAGGTCAACTAATGCGCGTTGATGGTACGGGATATCATGCTCAGCGGTGAACAACTCGTGCTCAAAAAACAAATAATCACTGATTTCAGGGACCACGTAGGATTCTTTTGTGTATACTTTGAAAACGTTTCGTGTTTTCGTAAAATCACAGAAACTCTGATATGTTTCAATCTCTCCAATTGCGGTGATTTTTGATAGCTTCGGGTGGTCTTCTTTGTTTTTGTTCCATTGTTCGACAAGTTTTTTCCGAGCGGTTTGTGCATCTGATGCTGTTGGGGGAAACGCCAGAAAATATGGATGATGTAGCTCTGAGACCAGCTGTGGTGTTTTTGCCTGAAAATAGAGATAGGTTGGTGAGAGACCTAAAAGCATGTTCGTCATAAACTCGTTTCCCCGCTATTGATTTTAATCGTTAATACATTAGTTGTACTTAAACCTTAGAAGTAATAATTATAAAAGAGTTCCTTGATGTTTAGTTACGATTTTATGACGACACAGATTGTGTTTTCCGATGTATTTAACAAGCATGATACTGCCGATCACCCAGAGAATGCCGATCGTCTCTATGTAATGCTAGACGCCCTTGAAAAAGCACCGTTTTACAAAGATATCCAAAGAATAGAACCAGAGATTCTGCCAGAGAAACTATTATACGAGGTGCATTCTGCAGAGATGATCCAACGCATAAAAGAAATCAGCGAACATGTGGACTCATGGATCGATTTGGATACGTATGTCTGTAAATCAGATTATGAGACCGCACGGCTTGCGGCTGGAGGTGTGACCTCTGTCTGCAGAAATGTTGTGAATGGAGCCGCTCAGAATGCCTATGCATTAGTTCGACCACCAGGGCATCATGCTTCTGCAGAACGGTCTATGGGTTTCTGTTTGTTTAACAACGCAGGACTTGCAGCTCATGATCTGTCAAAAAATGCAAAACGGGTTCTGATCTTTGATCATGATGTTCATCACGGGAACGGGACGCAATCGATTTTCTACAAACGAAAAGACGTTATGTATCAATCATTTCATTTATCACCGCATTATCCGGGAACCGGAGATGTTACTGAGATTGGGGAGGGAGACGGAAAAGGATATACCATAAATGCTCCGCTTGGGTTTGGTCATGGTGACGGTGCTGTCTCACAGCTTTTCAATGAAATATTTATCCCCATCACCAAACAATTCAACCCACATCTAATCATTATCTCAGCAGGGTACGATTCCCACCATTCGGACCAACTTGGTGGGTTGAAACTTACTGCGAATTTCTTTGGTGAAATGATACGGCGATTCCAGGACATCCAGCCAAGAATCGTCTGCACCTTAGAAGGGGGATATAATCTACAATGGATCGGAAAATGCTTTCTATCTCAACTCGGACAAATGATGTCACATCCCCTTCAGTTCGATGACCCGATAAAAGGAAATGATGACGTCACATCTCTTATCAAGAAAATGAAAAAAGAATTAGGAGCGTATTGGGAACTCTGAGGGTTTAATCAAAGATCATGCCCATGCCGGTGGCAGCTGAATCCTCTTGTTCTTTTATCTTCTTATCGATTTTTTTTGCTTTTTTATCTGGAAGCTTTTTCATCCCGAGTTCTTTGGCAAGTTCTTCCGCACGTTTTAGGCCCTCTGCACTTCCTTCGACTTTCAAATAGGAAACCGCTTCTTTTATCTCTAACGAATTTGCATCCCGTATTACGATGCTTTGTCGGTTGACAATATCGTCTTGAAGCATGGTTTGTATTTTCCCCGCTTCTGCTGATTTCACTTCAAAGATCACATAGGACATGTACGATCACCTGCTTTTGCGGATATAATTATTCTATATAAAACTGTTTATGTCCGAGTATACATATAATTTTACATGAGAATTGTACCAGTGGTTGTTTGACTTACTACTATGATATATTGAATTACTTGAGAGGATGTTGAAGAAGGATGTTTTTGTGCTGAATATGTGAAGACCTTTTATTTTTTCTTGACTAAATTGAGGGTTATAAATATTCATAATATTAGATATTTCAGAGGTTAATAAGGTAATAATAACCAATTTAACCCATTAAATTGGTTTAATAGTAGTAGTTGGAGTGCTGTGCTGTCGTACAGACCGTCAACTGAATGCCTAATGAGGTTCTCAAATCCTTTTAAGAGTCGATGCGTAGACGATGACCCACAGTCAGATGTCTAATAGGAAGTGATGATACAAACGATAACAATAATCAAAAGTAAAGTATAATGTAAAGACATTGAAGAGTAACGCATAAGCAATATCACATCACATTGTAAAGGATAATACATATCGCATAAGTAAAGATTGATAATGAGAATCAATGATAGATACGATAACCCGTATAGAAGACATCAACATAATACAAAACATAATACATAAACCAAAAGCCATATCTACAATAGGTATGGCATACATTGTATTGATAAATTGTTTCTCATCACATTGAAGGTAGTAATGACTTTATGATATAGAGTAACCTTGTAAAGTGAAAAAGATAAATAGTTGTTCTAAAGTATTTATACATGGAAAAATATTATTCATATGAGAATGAGTATGACAGAAGAAAAATTAATTACGTTACAGATATATGTAACCACAGAAGAGTATCTCAAATTGATTGCCGATAAGAAGTACTCTCATTATCGTAGCTGGAAAGAATGGATGCTGTCTAAACTTCCAGATGCGAATAAACTATCATAAACAAACTTATGTAGTGTAAGTATATTGATATTGAATTGAGTCACAGCCCCTCAATAAAACTGTCGTGAAGCTAACACGTCAGTCCTTTTTTGGATATAGCAACAACAAGTGGAATGGAATGTTTTATGGAAGAAGAACTAAAGGAGAAATTAAAAACATTAGTAGGCAAGTACCTATCAATAACACAGAAAGGCGACCAACGCACGGGCAACTTCGTGTTGCGAGGAGAGATAGAAGAAGTATATGGTGACTTCATTCAATTCAAAACGGGCATACAGTCATCTCTGATTAACATAAACAACATAGTTCAAATCAAAATCATAGAACGACCTGCACCGCCACTATTCGATAATGATAGGAGGCTGTAGGTTATGAATAAGAATGTTTACCTTAAGACTACATTGATTACATTAGGTTGTGTAATAGGTAATAATGATTTCTTTGACAACCTTATATGCGGTGGTTGCTGATGACTGATGTTAATTTGATTGAAAGAATTAAAACTGTTACTATGCAAGAATGTGATGCACCAGAGATATTCCATACAGCGATGGCTTATCACACAATATCATCTACATTAGGTCTATTCTTTAAAGCAAGAACCTTGAAGTTTAAACGACCTAACGTTTGGTTTGTGTTGAGTTGCATACCTGGAGGGGGTAGAAGAACCAGTATTCAGGATTTACATGATACGATAGTTGATAGTTCTTTCTATAACTTTTACCGACAACATAATACAGAACTTACTAAAGAAGAGGCTGGAGAGTTAGTCATGCTCTCGAAAATTGAAAGTGGAACCGAAGCTGGTATCTGCGATGCTATCATGGATGGTATTGACAAAGGTGTCATTTCATTTATGATATGTAATTCTGAATTCGGCCACGTATTGAAGAGGATGTCGAATGAAAAAGACCCTACGGCAGGATTGGATGCTTTGTTATGCAAATTATATTACGGTGAGAGATACAAACAAACGTTGAGTAAATTTGGTAAAGGAAAAGGAGTATCAAATGTTAGATTCATACCAAAAGGACTCTACGTAACGATGTTTTCAGGTATGCAAGAACCTAATCAATATCTTCGGAAGAGTTTAAGTGAATCTGGATTAATGAGAAGAATCAAGTTTGCATACGTTAAACATACTGACTTTAACATGGAAGATTGGAAATCACCATTTCGGGATTCTATTGATGTCACTATAGTTGACGTTAACAGACAGTTAAAAGAAATTGCATTGAGAGAAATAGTTCCAAGGATGAAAAAATATTTCAAATTAGTAGATACGCTACATGAGAATGTGAATTTCAAAGATGAAGGTATGTATCTAAACATTCATTTCACGAAAGAAGCTATTGATAAAGTGACAGAGATATCAAAATTCTGGGATACTAAAATTATTGAAGAAAAGACCGACTACAATATTTACATGCTGTCACACGCAGAGCATATATCTACTATCGCCATATTGAATGCAATCGCGAAGGATAAATGGAAGGGTGGCGGTAAAGATGAACATATTACTGGTTGTATGTTTGTCGAATTAAGCGATGTTGAAGAGGCGATAAAAGTTACACTAGAAATGGACAAACACGCATTTGAAATGTTAGAAAACATTAGAATGACTGAAAAGATGGTTGATGTTAGTGACTTGGAAAGCAGAGTCGAAACAAAAATACAATCATCGGGTTCTGATGGCATACTACATTCTGATTTGAGACATGCATTTCCTGGTGTGTTAGCTGATGAAATGAATGAAATACTTTTAAATCTGAAAGAAAAGATTAAAATTGATACCATAACAGTTACTACGCAAGGTAAAGGCAGACCCGGAATGAGACACATTCATACGATGTATAACGACATCACATAGTTTCATCTTATAAACGACGAGTTATAAGTTTATAAGTTGGAACTTACGAAATTTATAAGTTTATAAGTTGGAAACGGGTATGTTTACCTATAATTCCATCTTATATTATAATCTTATAAAATAATATAAAAATATTATAAGAAATTAAAAAAGGACAGAGGAATAAGGTATAACACATTTATTATGTGGTTATAAGTTTATAAGAAATTGAAAAAACATAACCTAGCATAGTAAGTAAGAATACTCAAAATCACCAGAGATAGATATTTCCATCTTATAAAACGTGTTTATAAGTTTATCCAAGAACAGTAAAACAGTAACTTTTACTAGGTAATCATTAAGGTAGTAACGAACTCACAAGGTAGTTTATAGGGAGAAAAACACAACTGAATTAGTGGAAACAAGGATGATAAAATGGAAGACACACCCGAAATCTACAAAGAAGACATCGAAAAGGCAGATGTTATCCTGAAAGTCCTGAAAGACAAAGGCACTGTAAGGGATATACGCGGCATCTTCTCGTCGCAACTCGAAGAAATTGAGGACTACCAAGACCACATAGTGTCGTTCACAGCATACAGCCCTGGCCGCCGAAGTAAAAAAATCTATGCTCTGCTGTTGTTCGCGCATGAAGATTTTATCAGCGCTAAAACAAAGGATGATACACTCTTCTTCAAATTGAAACACGTCGAAGACATGAAACTCATGACTGTAGATGAAGTCGAACGTTACGGAAGGGTGGAAGCATGAAATTAAGACCCGTGCCATCAGAGTTTCAAGAACTCATTAATTTAGAGTATATCCAATCACAAGAGGTTCGGGATGAACTGATGAAGGCCATCGTAGACATAACAAAACTTGATGAAAACATCGACCTGAAGAAAGACAAGGACGGTATTATGAATGTCTACTACGGTAAGACATACCTGTTGTCAGTAATACCGTTGCGTAATGGATGGCAGGTCAGTGAAACAACAAA
>DATLAF010000082.1:0-6068 GCA_035527635.1 Thermoplasmatota archaeon
CTGATGCTTCAGACTGCGCGGTATTCCCAGTCGCAGTTAATAAAAAAAAATTTGAGTATTGAAAATATTTGTTTTTTTTCCAATTATTTCTTTTATCGATATCTTTAAAAGAGAAAGCCTAATTCGCTGTAGCAGAGGATATGTATTATGAAATTTAGAAACAGTAGTATAGTAATCTTAGGCCTATGTGTACTCTTGTGTTCGTGTTACATCGCGTCAGCAGAGACTATCAACGATGGAACTGGAGACGTATGGCACTGGGCAGAAACGGGAACCGCATGGTCTTGGTCTGGAAATGTTGGTGACAAACCAAACATCGATATTACCGAGGTCTCTTATACGGTAAACAATGACAAAATAACGCTTAGCTTGACGGTTCGAGGGGCTATTCAATCGTCTGACAAAGTTGGTTATTATCTATGGTACAATAGTACTGATACCTATTATTTTCTCTCATATATGAACGGTACTGGTGCTGGTTTCGGTATGAAAGGGAGTATGAATTTTACTTCATCGCAAAATGTTACTATCATGGATAACAAACTCAGCGTTGAGCTTGATGTTCTTGGTGATACATCAAAGGTCGAACTCTGGGGGTATGCCGTTGAATACACCAACACCATTGGGGATCAAACTTCTGAATGGTGGGGCGACTGGGCTCCAAATGAAAAATTCGCCTATGACACCGGAACCGGCGGCTCTAGTAACCCTGGGGGCACGAACGGTACGACCCCAGATAATAATGGTTCATCTCCTCAGTCGAACACACCAGGTTTCGAAATTATTCTGGTGACCGCAGCAATAGCAATCGCGTTAGTACTTATAAGAAAACGCCGATAGACAACCTTATTTCTTTCTTTTTTCCTTTTTTTCGATTAAGATTATTTTTTAAACACAAATCATCTTTAGGTCTTGATGGTAGAGTCTATCCCTTATGTTGATGAAATATTCACCCTGTTAAAACACCAGTTTCGATCATCTAAACAACCGGTTGTTTCCCGGAAAAAACCACAATTCCCTGATACCCCTTTTGTTACGCTCATCTCCTGTCTGTTAAGTCTGCGGACCAAAGATGAGGTAACCGAGCAAGCTTCACAAAGATTACTCATTACGTATAATACCCCTGAGAAAATCATACAATTGACACAACAACAGATTGAACCCTTGATTTATCCTGTTGGGTTCTATAAAACCAAAGCAAAAAGAATCAAGGAAATCTCACAGACACTGCTTGATAAGTACCAGGGGAATGTACCAGACACGTTTGAAGAATTACTCGCCTTGAAAGGAGTGGGGAGGAAAACTGCAAACATCGTCATGGTCTACGGTCATAAGAAACATGGGTACCTTCCAATTGATACTCACTGTCATCGGATCCCCAACAGACTCGGCTGGATAAAAACCAAGACCCCAGAAGAAACCGAGCATACGTTAAAAAAAATTCTCCCGGCGAAATATTGGGATGATTTCAATGAGTTATTTGTCACGTTCGGACAAACCATCTGTGTACCAATCTCACCATTCTGCAGCCGCTGTGCGATTCAACGTTATTGTAAAAAAATTAACGTGAAAAACAGGCGATGATTGTTTAGAAGTTCTTTGTTTTAATAAATTTTTCTATTTCCGGTACGGTGATATGCGTGTTCGTTGCCATCAGATCGACGAGTTTATCTTTTTCAGCCCAATTCTCATAGTATTTCTTTTGGATAGTGTTCAATGTAAAGATAATTCCTTTGCTTTCCGCAAGTTGCTTCAACTGGTTTTCCGTTAGTTCATTTAAGAGTTCTTTTTTAATTGACATGATTATCCCATCGTACCATCTGGTAAACGAAAACAGGCATTTATCTGTTTCGTTTAATGCAGCATCATCTGTCTTTTGAAATTGAACCGATTAGTTTATTAATGGGAAACGCAATTCCATTTCAACTAAGTGGAATGGGATGCTGGATGGAGAGAAAGCAGTTATTTCTCCTGAGATGTTAAAACCTCTTATTATCAGGTCGCTTCGGAGAAGTAGCGTGCGGAAGAAAATCGCAGATTACCTGTTTGAGATTAGCCCAAGTGGCAGTTACACTTCTGAGATTGCATACAATGTGAAGACCACGCCAACGAACGTGATTGGAGCGATCCGTGGCATGAATTCTCGGTACCGTAATGATGAGTCATTAATGAGTCTGAACCTTGTTGAGCAGATCGAAGGCGGCAAACATCGGGACATCAAGTTATACAGAATTACTGATTTTGGCAAAGAGATTGTAGAAGGTCTACGAGACAACAAGAAACGGTTCTAACTAAAATTTACGTATCATCCTCTTTTTTTTTACAGCGAAACTGATAAAAAAAGGCGCTGCGTTATCCTCGTATTGGGAGTTAGATACTATATGGCCGAAGTCGACTTAAAAGAACTACTCTCCACCTATGATACAAAGAACTTGGCGGTTGCGACGGTCTGTTCGCATTCCAGCCTTCAGATTTTTCATGGTGCGAGAAAAGAGGGGTTTAAAACAGTAGGTATTTCCATTGGTGAGGTAAAGAAATTCTACGATGCGTTTCCCCTTGGAAAACCAGATGAGTTTTTCATTGTGGATAACTACAAGGATATTGCGAAATACGCAGATGAGCTCCGGCAAAAAAATCTTATTGTAATCCCCCATGGTTCATTTGTTGAGTATCTTGGTCCAAAGAATTTTCTGAACCTTCAGATACCAACGTTTGGAAACCGGCATGTGTTGATGTGGGAATCCGACCGTGAGAAAGAACGAGTCTGGCTTGAGGGTGCCGGTATTACGATGCCAAAGGAGGTTAAAGATGCTCGGAACATCGAAAAACCAGTCATCGTAAAGTATCATGGTGCGAAAGGTGGGAAAGGGTTCTTTATCGCAAAAACGTTCGCTGAGTTCTCCAAACGTGTAAAACACGATAAGCCCTATACGATCCAAGAATTCGTGATGGGCACCAGGTATTATATTCATTATTTCTACTCCCCGATTCAGGATAATGCGTATAAGCTTTCGAAGGGTAGTCTGCAGTTGCTTTCGATGGACCGCCGTGATGAAACCACAATTGATGAGGTGCAACGACTTGGTTCTATCGCAGAACTTGAAGAACTTGGGATTCATCCGACGTTCGTCGTAACGGGGAACATCCCGATCGTGATGCGGGAGTCACTCTTGCCTCAAGTCTTTAAAATGGGGGAAGCAGTCGTTGAGAAATCACTAGAGCTCTTCGGCGGCATCATCGGCCCGTTCTGTCTGGAAACCGTGGTGACAGAGGATTTGGAGTTCAAGGTCTTTGAAATCTCCGCGCGCATTGTCGCTGGGACAAATCCCTATATCTCCGGCTCACCTTATTCTGAGCTGATTGAACCTAACCTATCTACTGGCCGGCGGATCGCACAAGAGATGCGGTATGGGATAAAGCAGAATAAGCTTGAAGAAATCCTCAGTTGAGGCCTGGCATGTTGACCTTGGTGTTAGCTGAAGCTGAAGTCGAGATGATGCCTGCTGAGCTTTATCATCATCCCGCGGTGATTGCTCATGCAAGACAACGTAAAAAACAACCGTCACAGATTCTATTAGATTCGAACTATGATCATGCAGCGATGGGGCATCTTCCTGAGGGGAGACGACGAGGGCGTCCTGATATCACCCATCTTTTTTTACTGACTGCTCTAGAGTCTGTCGTCAATAAACACGGTCAGTTGAGCCTTGTTATTCATACCAGAAATGACCTGGTTATCAACGTGGATCCAAAGACGCGGATTATGAGAAACTATGAACGATTCCTCGGGCTTATAGAACAGCTCTTTCAGAATCATTTGGTGCCAGAGAGCACACAACCGCTTCTTTCTTTACAAGAAAATCTCTCCCTTTCGCAGGTAATCAAACAGCAACAAGCTGATCAGGTTATCGCGCTGTCAAATGATGGGACATCGGTAATCCTCCCTGAGTATTTAAAAGAATTAAAAAGACAGGAAAAAACTCATCTTCTCTGCATCATTGGTGGGTTCCCCTCTGGTCCGTTTCATACGGATATTAAAACACTCACCACTGAGACTATTTCTCTTTATCCAGAGATGCTTCCCGCCTGGACGGTCGCAAGTGAAATTCTTGTCAATTATGGGAACATATACCGGTAGAGGGTGACCATGATCCCGATCTGGGCCCACATCCTGTTCTCTGCTTCATCAAAAATCACTGACTGTGGTCCATGCGCAACTTCTTTGGTCACCTCATAATCATAATATGCTGGGAGGCAGTGCAGGAAGATCGCATCTGATTTCGCTGCACACATCAGCGCGGTGTTCACGGTGTATCCTTTGAACTCTTTGATTCGTTTTTCTTTTTCTGTTTCATCACCCATCGATACCCAGGTGTCGGTTGCTATGACATCAGCACCTTTTGTAGCATTCTGTAATTTATCGGTGACTTCTACAGTCACTCCGAGTTTTTTTGCTTCTTCTAGGTAGTATTTCTCAGGCCAGTATTGTTTTGGTGCGACGATCCGGATGTTCATCCCCGCTATCCCGCAGCCAAGGAGGTAGGAATGGGCCATGTTGTTGTTTCCATCGCCGAGGTACACAAACTGTAATCCTTTGAGGTTTCCTTTGTGTTCTTGAATGGTCATCAGATCGGTAATCACCTGGCACGGGTGTTCTTTGTTGTCTAATCCGTTGATGACAGGTACGGTCGCGTGTTTCGCCAGCGCTTTCATCGCATCGTTACTTTTCGCCCGATACATGATCATATCCACGTAACGGGAGAGCACCAGTGCGGTATCCTCGATGCTTTCTCCTCTCCCAAGCTGAATATCATTAGTGGATAGGAAGATCGCGTGACCACCAAGTAAGGTCATCCCTGTCTCAAAAGAAACCCGTGTTCTCGTACTGGGTTTTTCAAATATCATCCCAAGGGTTTTCCTTTTCAAATGTTCGATGCGTTTTCCTTTCTTTGATTGTCGTTTGAGTTGTATGCTTAGTTTTATGATGTTCTGTAAGTCATCTTTGACATCTAACATGGAAATAAGGTCTTGTTTCATCGAACAAGCAAATCGGTCTTCTTTGTTTAAACATATCGGGAGGGTGAGAAAGGCATTTATCCCCTGAAGCGATGTGGGTACCACGATGGGTGTTGATCTCGGAGAGTTATTTGCTAAAGAGCCATGTGCGTTTGAGGATTTTAGTAATCGCATCGTTGCCCTTGATGGATACAACATCCTGCATCAGTTTCTCTCCAGTATCCGGCAGCGTGATGGTACCCCCCTAAAAGATGCACAAGGAAGGATCACGTCTCATTTATCCGGCCTGTTGTATCGGACCGCGAACCTGGTGGCAGCAAAGATCCGCCCGGTGTATGTGTTCGACGGAGAACCGCATCTGTTAAAAGCACGAACCATTCAACAACGACGGCAACGTAAGGAGCAAGCAGAGCGGGATTGGCAGGAAGCACTTAAAAAAGGTGACCTGGAGAAAGCAAAATCAAAAGCGCAACAAACCTCTCGAGTGACACCTGAGATTATCGAACAGAGCAAACAGCTTCTTGAAGCACTGGGAATCCCCTATGTCCAAGCGCCATCTGAAGGGGAAGCGCAAGCCAGCTATATGGTTCAAAAGGGTGATGCGTACGCGGTAGGGTCACAGGATTTCGACTGCCTCCTGTTCGGAGCCCCTATCCTGGTAAGAAACTTGACATCCTCGGAAAAACGAAAACTCCCCAATAAGCAAGCGTACACCACGGTTCATCCTGAACAAATCCGTCTTGACCCTGGTCTCCAAAAACTAGGGATCTCTCGAGAGCAACTCGTGGATATCGCAATACTCATTGGAACTGATTTTAACGATGGTGTCAAAGGGTTCGGTCCGAAGAAAAGCCTGAAACTCTTAAAAGAAAAAGGAAGCCTTGAACATGCACTGGATGTCATTACAGAACCTGAGTTGCACCTCTCCTCTCAGGAAATTACGATGGTAAGAAACATTTTTCTTGAACCAACCGTGACGGAGGAATATCTGTTACAATGGTCAAAGCCTGACCCGGCCGCTGTCATCCATCTGCTGTGTGATGAACATCAGT
>DATLAF010000083.1:0-11084 GCA_035527635.1 Thermoplasmatota archaeon
AAAAGGAAATCATGGATAACATCAGGAATAAATGGGTCATACTGGTTTCACTGATGTTCGCACTTCTTACCTTGGTCGTCTCCTATTTCGGCTCAATCGGAAGCAGTGGATGGCAGGACCTAGGCAACACGATCTCAGGGATGACCCAGCTGGGATCCTTTTTGATCTCCATTGTTGCATTAATGCTTGGGTACGCGGCGATTATCGGGGAAATCGAACGTGGTTCGATGAGCGCGCTGCTTTCCTTATCAGCGACTCGATTTGAAATCACTGTCGGAAAATTCCTTGGGTTAGGTGCCGTACTCTGCCTAACGATTCTCATCGGCTATGGCATTGCAGGAATGGTCATCGCAGGAAATGTCTCAAATGTGGATTACCTTGCGTATCTCGGCTTTATCGGGATGACGATGGTATTTGGATTAGTGTTTCTTTCGGTGGCATTGTTCTTCTCAACAGTTTTTTCGAAACGATCAACGGCGCTTGGTGGTGCGATTTTCCTGTGGTTCCTCTTTAACATCATCCTCCCAATCGTATTTGTCGGATTACTTGCCACCACCATAGATTTTACAAAAATCACGATGGAAACAACACTTATCGTACCAGACTGGTACCATGTTCTCAATCTGTTTAACCCTATCTCTTTGTATTCCTCACTCATCGGTATCACCATTGGTCCCGTCCAATCAAGTACCGGCTCTGGTTTCATCCCGAATCCATCGTGGTACTCAAGTGGCCTTCTGATGGGAGTCTTGCTCGCATGGATTGTTGTGTTTTTTACCTTGGCAGTCTGGAGGTTCCAACGAACGGACGTTTGAACTCCCATAAATCTTATAAATACCACTTTGTTTTCCTACCATCCATCAACACTGGGGAACCAGCTTATGGCACGACATATAGAAAAGACGAATCCAGCACTTATCACTCTTATCGAGGGATTGAAAAAAACTGCGTATGAGAACAAGGCACCAATTTGGAAAGATATCGCAGAGCGATTAGAAAAACCATTACGGAATTGGCCTGAGGTTAATTTACATCGTATCGACATGTACATTCATGAAAAAGAGACCGCGTTAATCCCAGGGAAGGTACTCTCACCAGGGAAATTAACGAAAAAGGTTTCCATTGCCGCCTGGTCCTTCTCAGAGAAAGCGACTGAGAAAATAAAAAAAGCAGGCGGTAAGCCACTCACTATCGAAGAGCTTGTGAAAAACAATCCAAAAGGAAAAGATATAAGGATTCTGGGGTAACCATGGTAGCAATCATAGATGCAGAAGGTGCAGTACTCGGACGGTTGTGTACTGTTGTTGCAAAACGTCTTCTAAACGGCGAAGAAATCGCAGTAGTCAACAGCGAGAAAGCAATTGTCACCGGGAAGAAAGTCATGATCAAAGCGCATTATAAACATGAGCGAGAGGTTGGCACCTATCGAAAAGGTCCGTTCTACCCTCGGATGCCTGATCGGATATTGAAACGGACTATCCGTGGGATGATACCCTATCAAGAGCCTCATGGAAGAACAGCGTTTAAAAGACTGAGATGCTATATCGGAATACCAAAAGATATGCAAGGACAGACCTATGAGAAGATCACTGTGGCTGAAAAGTACCCTACTAATTATATGACATTGCAGGAAGTAGCACAATTCTTAGGAGCGAAAGTATATCATGAGTAAGAAAGTCGTGAACACAACAGGAAAGCGAAAAACCTCCATTGCGAAAGCAACCGTGATAAAAGGCGCTGGTCGCATCCGCATTAACAAAACACCTGTAGAGTTTTATGAGCCAGCAATCGCTCGTTACAAGATCATGGAGCCGCTCATGCTCGCAGAACATCATGTCAGTTCGGTCGACATTGACATCAACGTGAGCGGCGGTGGGTTCATGAGCCAGGCAAACGCGATCAGAACAGCGATTGCAAAAGGCCTTGTGGAATACACCGGGGACCCTGCGTTGCGTCTCTCGTTCCTTGGATATGATAGAGATTTGCTCGTGAGTGATTCACGGATAAAAGAAAGTAAAAAGCCTCTTGGGCGTGGTGCTCGAAAGAAGAGGCAAAAATCATACAGGTGATGACGTGATTATCCCTATTCGATGTTTTACCTGCGGAAAGGTGATTTCCTCACTGTACGACGACTATAAGAAACGTTGTGAGGTGTATCAGAAGGCAGTCGCAGCTGGTCAGCAACCAAAAGAGACCCCGAAAGAGATCCTTGATGACCTTGGTGCTGAACGGTACTGTTGCCGACGGATGATCATTTCACAGGTAGACCTTCTCAAAGAAGCAGCACCGTACGAATAGATCCCCGTAACTTCCCATTTTTTTTTTCTTTATCGTTTCATTGCTTTGAAGACATATTTGTATAACTGTACGATGATCATGGTGAACAATCCTGCCACAAACCCTATCAGCGCAAAGGTAATGGCAGTCATCTTTATCGCCTTGCCACCTTGGGAGAAAAAAGATGCTCGGGTACGCGAGATTGCGATGTCATGGTCGTGGTACACCTCTTCAACAATATAATGATATATTATATCATGATATTATTTGTCATTGCATGTATTTATACTTTTTCTGATAAAATACCAAACACTCACAGACCATCACAAAGAATATAATACCTCATCACATACCATCATCACGGGGTGAATGTGGATGCAAAAAACATTACTCGATTTCTTCGAAATAGATGGGGAAACCAGCCAACGAAAGACGATCGGAGCGAAATAAAAAAAAACGAAATTTCCTTTTTTAAATTTTAGGAATTCGATTCTCCCAGAGTCGCCATACCGCCACACATAAAAAGACGGTAAACACCACAAAACATCCAACAGCGATGTATAAGAACATCGGGTTTTGATACACCGCCTGAATCACACCCTGTGATTGATCAACAACGAAACGACCACCCTCACCAGCAGTCAACGGAACAGAATTAGAGCCACTTTCGAGTACAGATTGTTCCTTTCCCAGAGGCACCCCTTGGGAATACGCAAGTTTTGCCCTCAGTAAGAACGTCTGAAAGAAATCAGGCAGACCGGGTGGCACCGATGCCGCTTCAGTCAAACCATTTCCTGATTGAAGCCAAGAACCAGAATCAATCAACCCTTTGCCGGTCAAAATGACCTCATCACCCTGAGTAGTATACCCAAAATTTGTAACCGTCCCTTTAATATACCAGATCAATTGAATGATACCAACCCACAAAGCAACAAACGTTGTTGCAAATAATACAACAATCTTTGTATTCTCCGGATGCAACAAACTTTCACCTTTCCACGTCAGTCGATAATACACCCATTTATGGCCATCACGTTCATTTCTTTTTATCAACCCAGCCTCATGCAGCTTAGTCAGATGCTCATGCAACGTCGCTTTATTGAGATTCGTCACTTTCGCAATCTCATTTAAACCCATATTTCTCCCATCAAGGGTTTTTAGAATATCCAGTCTCGTATCAGACGCAAGTGCTTTGAATGTTTCCCGATCTAACGTAATCTTTGTCATACTTCCTATAACCAATTATCTCTTACAACCTTTAAATACTGTGTGTTTACGTTCGGTATTTCCCAAATGATACAGGTATCCTCACACTCAGCTGTTACTATGAAAAAAATGTAAAATTATAAATCACCGGTACCAATACCTTCCCCTTACATGAAGAAAGACAAACTCATCCAGCAGCTCAAAGAATGCGGTGCCATAAAGTTCGGACGATTCGTTCTCACCTCAGGAGCGCTTAGCGACTATTACATCGATATTAAAAAAGCAAGCACAGAACCAAAAATCCTCAAACTCATCGCACAGGAGATGAGCAGTTACACGAAAGGCTATAACCTACTCGCAGGCATGGAACTTGGGGCAGTCCCTCTCGTTGTTGCCCTCGCATTAGAGACAGGTATTCCGTATGTGATTATCAGAAAAGAAAAACGAGAACACGGAACCGGAAAACATGTTGAAGGCGGCGATGTAAAAGGTAAAAGCGTCCTTGTCATCGAAGACGTCACAACCAGCGGTGGGTCAGTGGTGAAAAGCATTCAAATTCTTCGTGAGAACAATGCAGAAGTCGAAAAAGTTCTTGTCGTCGTCGACCGAGAGAGCGGCGCACGAGAAAAACTCCAGAAACTCGAGGTCGAATTCATCCCACTGGTCACCGTCAGTGAAATCCTAAAAAACAAGGAACTTGAACAACACTAAAAAATTACGATTAAAAAAAAGGGGTCATATGAACGTATTAGTAGTTGGAGGTG
This sequence comes from Thermoplasmatota archaeon, assembly GCA_035527635.1. Taxonomy (GTDB): domain Archaea; phylum Thermoplasmatota; class E2; order DHVEG-1; family DHVEG-1; genus SM1-50. The sequence goes on from DATLAF010000083.1 coordinate 4,248, forward strand.
GTGCACGAGAGCATGCCATCTGCGATGCGGTAGTCCGATCGGAATACACAACCCTGTTCTCCGTGATGAATAACCTGAATCCCGGTATCGAGAAACTCGCTTTGGAATACCTGCTGAAAAAAGAAACAGCAGTAGACGATATCGTCACCTATGCAACGAAGAAAAAGATTGATGTCGCATTCATCGGACCGGAAGCACCCTTGGAAGCAGGGCTTGCTGATGCACTGACAAAAAACGGTATTTCTACCTGCGCTCCTCATAAAAATGCAGCACGAATTGAAACCGATAAAGAATGGATGCGTACGCTTCTTACGAACTATACCATCCTGGGCCAACTCAACTATAAAAGTTTCACCGACCCCGATGAAGCAAAGAAATTCATTGAAGACCTAGAAGCCCAAGTCGTAATCAAACCCATTGGCCTTACCGGGGGCAAAGGCGTCCATGTCGCAGGAGACCATTTCAATGGAACCAACGAAGCAATATCCTATGTAAAAGAAGTAATCCACCATAAAATCGGTGGAGCTGCCAAAGTCCTCATCGAAGAAAAAGCACTTGGTGAGGAATTCACCCTGCAAGCATTCACCGATGGATTGCATGTCACCCCGCTGCCCGCGGTTCAGGATCACAAGCGGTTACTGCCTGATGATAAAGGCCCAAACACCGGTGGCATGGGGTCATACTCCTGCGCCAACGGGCTGTTACCGTTTCTCACCCAAGATGAATATCAGCAGGGGGTTAGGATTTTACAAAGCATAGTCCGAGCCCTTGCCAAAGAAGGATGCCCTTATATCGGCCCTATCTACGGACAATTCATTCTCACCGCAAACGGGGTGAAAATCATTGAGGTGAACGCACGATTTGGCGATCCAGAAGCCATGAATGTGCTCCCGTTGCTGCAAACCGATTTCCTTGAACTCAGTACCGCTATGCTGGATGCAACACTATCAAATACACCTCTTCAGATTAAGAAGAAAGCAACAGTCTGTAAATACGTAGTCCCAGAAGGATATGGGGTGAAAAGCATGGTCGGAGAACCGATACACGTCAACGAAGAAGCACTTCGAAAAACCGGTGCAATGCTATTCTATGCATCCGTTAACAAAAAAAATAACCACATCCTGACTGGGTCATCACGATCCCTTGCCGTGGTCGGAGTAAGCGATGAGCTTGCTGAAGCAGAAAAAATCAGTGAACAGGCTTTAACGCACATAAAAGGTGATCATCTCTTCATCCGTCATGACATCGGGACGAAAAAACTTCTTGATAAACGCATCCAGCACATGAAGGAGATACGAGAACGAAAATGAAACAAGACATCTTTATTTATTTTATTGGAACCGCGGGATCTGGAAAATCAACGTTATCTGCCTCCATGCAACAATGGTGTAAAGACCGCGGGTTAGACGCCATCATCGTGAACCTTGACCCAGGCGCAGAGAACCTCCCCTATGAACCAGATGTCGATATCAGGGATTGGATCTCCCTTCGGGAAGTCATGGACGCCAATAAACTCGGACCGAATGGTGCACAAATCGCCTGCGCAGACATGATCGCCCTCAACACCGAGGATGTCAAGGAAAGCATCAACTCATTTAAAGCAGACTACATCATTCTTGATACCCCAGGACAGCTGGAACTCTTTGTGTTCAGAGAAGCTGGCAAATACACGGTTAAATTCCTCAGCCCGGAAAAATCAATAATCGGCTACCTCCTAGACCCGATGTTAGCGAAAACCGCATCCGGGTTTGTCTCCCAGTTGCTCCTTGCGATTACGACAAACCTGCGACTTAACCTACCGCAAATAAACATTCTAACCAAAGCAGACCTCCTCTCGACAAAAGAACAACAGCTTATCAACCGATGGTCAAGCAACCCTGAAGAAATCTACGAGGCATTATGCGGTGAAGAGCCGACCATGCATCGGGAGATGAGCGAACAGATCCTCCATCTCATCAAAGACATCGGTGGGTACAGCAGACTCATCCCAACCTCAAAGCAGAGTTTTTCAGGAATCGAAGATATCTACACCGACATCCAACAGCAATTTGAAGGCGGAGAAGACCTGTTAAAAGATTGATTATGTTGTTTTTATCGTCCCCAGCGTCGGCTCAAAAATAAAGCCTTTATCCATCAACGAGTTCAACGCTTCCTCAATAGAATTCTCATCTAATCCTCGTTTCTTACATCCCTCAACGATACTATCCCAGGGCGCACCATCGTCCCCCTCAAGCTCCTTGATCGTCTCCAAGACAAGGGTTTCGGGGTCTGCATCAGTGGCAGATTCATCAGTTTCCTGCTGTTTTTGTTTTTTTGGTTTCTTTGGTTCTTTCTTTGATTCTTTCTTTCTGTCTTTGATTTCCAGTTTTTCTTCTAAACGAACCTCATCGAACTTCTCTGCTGCCCCAGGGATGATATACTGCAAGGATTCACGGATAAGGGTTGCGTACTTGTTCACATCGACTGAGCCATATTTCTTGAGCGCAGCAACAATTCCTTCTGATAGCTCACGACTATATCCAAGTTTTTTAAGATCATAGACATTGGGCTGTGTCATCTTCATTGCCTCAACCATCGCATCGATACGATGCTTGGTCTGCATACACGTCTCAATGATCCAACGGTCCCGTGCCTCCGCGTTGACCTCACGGACCAACTCCGGACGTAACGACACATACAACGTCCCTTCCTCAGGGATATACGTTCGCACCTTCCCGACCACTGCGACAAACGCAGGAACCTCAATGCTCTGCAGCGTATGGGTTGCTTCCTGCTGGTACTGCCCTGAATAAATCGTAAACACCCCCGTCGGATCAGACACATGCGCTCGAAGATACTCCCCGCCTTCCATGACGCTTTCCACATCGGTAAGCACCCCGGTGACGAACACCCGGTTCACTTTACTCCCCAGGGGGGTCACCACATAGGAGGGTACCTTTTCTCCGCTGCCTTTCAGCTCAAGGGACGCATCACTGTACTCCGCGGCAAAAATCCGCCATGCCGGCTCCCGTCTCATGGGAACTCCTCCAGCTCCTGGGATAATCGTTCTGCTTCCGCTGCTACATCAAAATCAGCGCGTTTCGCATCACGAGCAATCAGGGTAATCCCAAATTGATCACCTAACGCGTTCCCCTGCAGACAAATACGATGACCAAATAATGTGGTGTTCATATCCTCGATAAGACCCTCATCGTTTTTGGAATCCATCATGGTCTTTCCAAGAAGTTTTTCGGTAAGCTCTTTGCCAAGGATCGCACTCACCGAACCTGTTCCATCGTCAAGGACCAGTTTCATCCGCATATCATCCTTGCCTTCCACAGCCCCATGCACGGTGCACGCTCCATCCTGGAGCACCCGGTTGCATTCAGGGCATCGCTGCACCACTCCAGAGCCTTTCCGAATCTCGATGACGGTCCCTTCCACTTCCACATCCAATGCACCGTTCCGCTCTACCAGCTCCGCTAACAAGATTTTCTGGGTTTTTACATCTTTTTTTAGGATCGTATTCGCATCAAGTTTCTCAACAATTGCCTTCTCATCAAACGTAAACTGAGGAATACCCTTCCAGGATTTCACATACCCACTGGCAATCTTGACGACGACCCCTTCCTTTAATTTGAAATCATGCCATGCGGTAAACTGCGCTTTCCCGGTCTCGTCCCCAAGCAACCCAGAAAACACCTTCTTTTTCTGACCAGAGATCTCCACCTCACGGTCTTTTATCTCAAGGATTCGTGCGACAACCTCAACAGAACTCATACCACCATGTAACTCATTGACCTTGTAAGCCCGTGGTTCGAGGTTTACCTCGGGTAACTCTGATGCATCGGCCTTTGTCACCTTGGTCCAATCACCGAAATTGACTTTCAGGCTCCCTTGCCATTCTTTGGTATAGGCGTTGGCGATGTCGACCACGGCACCTTTTTCCAGCTCAAAATCCTTCCAAGCGGTAAATTGAATCGTTCCGCTCTCATCACCAAGGATACCATAATAGATCTTCCGTGCTTCCCCCTTCACTTGTATCTCCCGAGGGTTTACTGAAACGATACGACAGAGCACATGAACACTTTGTTGATCCGGTTTCAAATCAACAATTAAACTACGCTCGGATGACACCAATTGTCTTGATCCGCCACCAAACTTCTTCACAAGCGTCTGCTTCGCATGATCCGCAGGGACACCATACTCTAAAAACTTCTTTAACTCCTTTTCCAGTGTCTCTCGACTGACGTCTTTTCCAGATGTCTCTCGTAATGCCTCAAGAATATCATCAATCTGCTGTTCTATATTATCCTCAACCATAAGTAATTCCTCGCCCAACTTTGATACTTAGTAGTTGATAATCGCAATTCTCTATATAAAGAGTACTGTAGTACATATAGCAAAAAAAAATTTATGATAACCCAATGATATTTCCGTTCTTATCGACGTCCATGAACTCGGACTGGGGCGTCCGGGGAAGACCAGGCATGGTCGTAATCTTCCCAGTCATAGGGACTAAAAACCCAGCACCTGCAGAGAACTTGATATCCCGGACCGTGATTTTAAAACCAGTTGGCCTCCCAAGTAATGCCGGGTCATCAGACAGCGAGTACGGGGTCTTTGCGATACAAATCGGAAGGGTGTCTAGCCCGAGATCCATACACAGTTTTATGTCACTTTCCGCGTTGACTGAATAGCCGACCCGTTCTGCGCCGTACATCTTTTTTGCTATTATCTCTATCTTCGTTTTCACGGGCAGGTCAAGATCATATAAATAGGTGAAACGAGATGGTGTGTTATGGATCAAACTTACGAGTTTACCTGCCAGCTCGATTCCACCTTCGCCACCTTTTGCCCATACATCAACCACTGCATAGGGAACCTGTTTTTTTGAACAAAAATCTTCGATAAAATCCAATTCTTCATCGGCGTCCCCTGTAAATTGATTGATCGCCACAATGACGGGGACTTGGAACCAGGCGATGTTTTCAAGGTGTTTTTCCAGGTTTGAAAGCCCTTTTTGAAGAGCGTTTCTATCGCTGCCTTCCCCGTGTCGTTTCAACGCTCTAATACTGACCACCAGGACAACTGCATCAGGGTTGAGACCCCCAGTTCGACAGACGATGTCAAAGAACTTCTCCGCACCCAGCTCAGAACCGAACCCAGCCTCGGTTACGAAATAATCAGCAAGCCGTAAGCCTATCATATCTGCAATAAGACTATTGGTTCCATGCGCTATATTTGCAAAAGGACCTCCATGGACAAACGCAGGAACCCCCTCGATGGTCTGTACCAGATTAGGCATGATCGCGTCTTTTAACAACACCGTCATGGCACCGACTGCTTTGAGATCAGCAGCAGTCACCGGTTTGTTATCATAGGTATAGGCAACAATGATGCGGCTGAGCCGATGTTTTAAATCAGTAAGATCCTTTGAGAGGCAGAGGACGGCCATGATCTCCGATGCTGGCGTAATCGAAAACTCTATCTCATGAGGAACACCATCAGAAGGACCACCGAGTCCTACGACAACCTTCCGTAACGCCCGATCACTGATATCAAGAACGCGTGGCCAGACGATAAAACGGGGATCGATATGGAACAGGTCACCATGATGTATATGGTTATCAAGCAAGCTTGCCAGAAGGTTATGGGCACTGGTAATCGCATGCATATCACCAGTGAAATGAAGATTGATATCCTCCATCGGGAGCACCTGTGAATACCCTCCACCAGTGGCGCCCCCTTTCTTCCCCATTATCGGACCCATGGATGGTTCCCTGATTGCAAGCATGGTTTTTTTCCCTAGTTGGGCAAGTGCTTGTGCCAGTCCGATGGTCACCGTCGTTTTTCCTTCTCCACTCGAGGTTGGGTTAATGGTTGTGACTAGAATCAGCTTGCCTTGTTTCTGTTGCTTTAACCGTTTTAATATGCTTAGGGAGACCTTTGCTTTCGAGCGTCCCCAGCAGAAGTATTCATCCTCATGGATCCCTGCTTTCGCAGCGATATCTTCGATGGGGAGCATCGGAATTGATCGTGCGATATCGATATCGGTTTTCATGCAATGTCATGGTCGATATCATGTTTCTATTAAAAAGATGTACGTTTCTGCAATGGATCGGAAAAGGGAGGGGGACCACCGTACGGGGATATTCATATGAAGTGTGTTTTTCTGGTGGTCCATGCAGTCTCGGGCAGTGAAGAATAAACGCTGCGAGGTTTGCAGGCAGGCATAGTTTTACTCTTCGATCGAGTATTTTTCACTTTCTTCTTTGGTTCAGATGGGAAAATGACGTTTTTTTGAAACACCCAATAACGGATTCGCCAGTTGGTTCCGTCACTTAACAGAGCTTCATCTCGTCTGGTGTGTAATATCCCTTCTGATTCCAAGCGATAGAATAAACGTCGATCAGCATGATCTAGGATATTATCAATGATACAGTCATCGTATCCGAACATATCCATAACGATTTCAGCGTATTTTCGTGCTTCTTTTTCACTTATATTAAGCGTTCTTTGGATTGTTTTTGCGAGTGCATGTAACGTGACAAGCAGCATTCTTAGCCCCCTTACTTATTTAATGGTATTATTTTTATATTGTATAGTATATATATTTTTCCCTATTCTCGCCCCTTTTAAAGCAGTACCTACACAATTCACGAGTTTTATCAATAACTATTATATCATCATCGACCATACCCTCACCAGAGTTGTCGCTATGAGACTTGCACTAATCTCCGCACGACCAATCATTGCCAATAAAACAAAAAACATACAAACCATCGAAAAGTACATTAAAAAAACACAAGCAGACATCTATATTTTCGGGGAGTATTTCCTCTCAGGAGAGCGCTG
>DATLAF010000084.1:0-4275 GCA_035527635.1 Thermoplasmatota archaeon
CTTCGCTAATAACCACTAGACCACTGGCCCATATCACCTGACGTTGTGCTTAGACATAGCCACGATCGTCACCTTCCAGTTTGTGTTTTCTTCTGTCATGCAGTAGGACATCCATTCCAGCTATAAATGTGTTTATGTCTATCTCATTGGCCAGGTATTTCTCCATCCATAATCGTGCCTTGTCATCTGATTTGATATTGCTGAGGTCCAAGATTTTGTTGGCGTCGATGTTCTTTCGCTGTGTCTTATTGAAGAACTCTCTTGCATTCTTAAGACCAGTATGATCGTATCGAAGCGTAGTTTCGATGTTTTGATGTCGTGATTGTACCATGATTACTCCTGGTGGAACCCCATCATTGAATTTGTCGGTGATTGCACTGGGTTTGATCAGGTAGGGATAAACACTGCGTTCAAATCCTGCTCTTGCAGCAATCTTCTTTGTTAATCTGGTAGATGAAATCACTGTCAAGCGACGGAACAAGACCATAATGACTCCCTTTGGGGAGAATGATTAGTTTGTCTTCGTCTTCTTTTCGCTTTGGTTTGACACGGTGGGGCAAGTATTCTCTGAATGCTTTCTCCATGAGCGGTGTGAGCGTGATCACCATGTCACTCTCAAAGCGGCATGGACAAACAATCACCAACAAAGAGTGGTTGCGCTTTGGTGTACCGGTAGGACTAGTTGGTCTAACGGTGTGTTCCGTTTTCCTCTTCTTCTTATAGAGGAGAACGGTATATTTATTTTTTTAATTGTATACGTCCATACTAAAATTATTATGGCAATGAAGGTGAATGCGATTGAAAAATCAAACACTGGAGTAAGGTACATTCCTATGTGTTTTGTTTTTTTTAAATAATAACCTAAAGGCTAATCGAAAATTATTGCATAAATTCCTCATAGATTTCCGAGGTTTTTTGTGCAATAATGTCCCAGCTGAACTTTTGAATCACTTGTTCTCTGGCATTGCGTCCCATTTGAGTCCGCCGCTCTTTTGTGTCCAAGACCTGTTTGATACCCCAAGAGATATCAGCAGGGTCATACGGGTTGACATGCCGGCCGCATTCATATGCCCCTGAAGGGATTACCTGCTCCCTCATTCCATTTGTCCCACGAGCCCCCACCACCACGGGTTTTGCCATAGACATTGCTTCGGTACAGACAATTCCAAACGGCTCATACAGAGAGGGAAGAACAACAACATCACTTGCGGCATAATGCAGTATCCGCTCTTCTTCATTTACAAATTCATTTCGAAGAATAACCTTTTTTTGTAACCCCAGGTCCTGTATCATCCTGCGAATATCAGTTTCCATATCGCCAACGCCAAGGAGCACCAATTTTGTGTGAGGAAACTCCTTTAAGACATGTGGCATCGCTTTTACAAGATTCTCTGCTCCTTTCACCTTTACAAGTCGACCAATAAAAAAAAGCAGGGTATCTTCAGGAGTAACCCCATATTTCTTTTTCAAAGTGGTCACATCCTGCTGATTGATACGATCCAGATTATATTTATTGGGGTCAACTCCATTCCAACAAACACGGATTTTTTCAGCAGGAAACCCAAGATGGATCAACTCGTTTTTCATCGCATTTGACACGGTGATGATGCCATCCGCGGTTTGCCCTCCTTCAAATTCGATGTGTTTTATCGTCTGTGATCCTCCACCAAGGGACCTACCTCCTTCTGTTGAATGTATATGAAAAACCAATGGAATCTTTAATTCTTTTTTAGCAATCATCCCCCCAATGATTCCTAACCAGTCATGTCCATCAATAATATCAAATGACCTCCCATTTGTTCCCCCTAAGACATTCACCAACTCAGATGCCGAGGCGATGTTATAGCTGATGACATCGGCAAAGAATTTGAAATGAGGCCCCCATGAGCAGACATCCTGATTAGCGAACAAACGATAACTCGAGGAGAAATCAAGTATTTTCGGACGGTGTACTTCGACACCATTCCATTGCTCTGAGACAGAAAATTTATTGCCACTATTTAATGAGAAAAGGGTGACGTGATTCCCTAAAAGTACTTGTTTTTGTGATAACTCTTTGGTAAATGTTCCCAGGCCACCCCAAATTGTGGGGGGAAATTCCCAGGAGAAATGTACTATTCTCATCGTTTCTGCTCGGCTATATGTTGGATTTTTTAACATTTGTGCGTCCATCCGTGAATCACCATTACAACGAATACATCTCATGATAAATAAAATAATCGTATTCTTGATTCATTATTGTCAAGTAAAAAAAATTTTCTTCTGTAGAAAGTTTATTAAGGCTTCTTTTGTTTATAAAGCAAGTGGGATTTCTATTACCAGGAGAAAATTAATATTAGTTACAAACAGAGAACCTTATGTTCACCGAAAGATTAAAAATGAAATCATTTGTAAAAAATCTTTAGGCGGAGTTATTTCTGCTCTTGATCCGCTCATGCAACAGCATAAAGGTATATGGGTTGCCTGGGGAAGTGGGAATGCTGATTTTCTCGTAACTGATTCCGAGAAGAAAATAGAAGTACCTCCGGACCATCCTACCTATGTATTAAAACGAATTCCACTGACAAATAAAGAAATCGAAAATTATTACCATGGTTTTTCGAATCGCGTGCTATGGCCTTTGTTTCATTTATTTATCGAAAAAATGCGAGCTAAAGAAACATATTGGAACACGTATTGGACGGTCAATAAAAAATTTGCGCAGAGTATCCTTAAAGAAATGGAGACAGACGACTTAATATGGATTCATGATTATCACTTATCGCTAGTTCCTTATTTTATGAAAATGAAAGAGCCTAACGCAAAAATAGCGCTCTTTTGGCATATTCCTTGGCCGCCATGGGAAATCTTTTATACTCTACCTTGGAGAAACGAATTGCTTGAAGGTATCCTTGCCTCAGATTTCGTCGGATTTCATACATCATCGTACGTTTCTAATTTTATAAATTGCGCGGAGAGAAAAACAGGAGTGAGCTTTGATACAAAAAAGAAAACAATTTTCTTTAAAGACCACAAAACAAAAATTAGGCATTTTCCATTAGGTATATCCTATAAAGAGTACCATCAACTCGCACACACCCCAGCCGTGTCAAAAAAGGCTGAGAAATTAAAAAAATTATATGGAAACAGGAACCTCATCCTTGGCATCGATCGTCTTGACTATACAAAAGGGATTTTAGATAGAATAAAAGCATTTGAACTCTTACTTGAAGACAACCCGAAATATCGAGAAAAAGTAGTCCTAATTCAGATAGCGTCTCCCAGCAGGAACAAAATTGAAGAATACTTCACGATGAAAAAAGAGATCGATGAAGCAGTAGGGAGAATCAATGGGAAATATAGAAATGAGACCTGGACGCCGGTAATGTATTTCTACAAGGAAATATCACAAAATTCCCTGTTAGCCTACTACAAAATAGCAGATATTGGATTACTTACCCCGTTAAGAGACGGAATGAATTTGATTGCAAAGGAATTTATTGCGTCAAATGATGAGAATACGGTATTGATTCTTAGTGAGTTTGCCGGTGCGTCTGAGGAATTAACCAATGCGATTATGGTTAACCCGTACGATATCCGTTCCATAGGAAGAGCAATAAAAACCGCAATAGAAATGCCCTGCGAAGAAAAAAAACACCGATTTCTTTCCATGGAAAAAAAGGTAAAGAAACACGATTCCGAATGGTGGTATAGTAATTTTTTAAAAGAATGGGAACGAGTATATGCCTGATTTTCTCTTCGATCATATCCTTCGCATATATAAAAAATTCCAAAAATCAGAGCATATATTTTTATTTTTAGACTATGACGGAACTCTGGTTCCTTTTAAGGATACACCAACTCAGGTAGCCACTCCAAAAGAGATAAAAAAAGTAATCAAACAATTGATAAAAAGTCCAAAGGTGAAAGTGATTATTGCTACAGGCAGACAGCTCCATGATATTAAAAAACTAATGAATGTAAAAGGAGTCTCTTTTATTGCTCTGCATGGACTTGACATCGAGACAGCGGATGGAATGAAGTTTTGCTGGAAACTAGCTACACAAGCACGCCTGCTTATCAAAGTAATAAAAAAAGACATGCAAAAGAAGCTTATAGATGAGAAAGGAGCGTTTCTTGAGGATAAAGAACTCACGATAGTATTTCACTATCGACTCCTCGCAAAAAACAGAATACATGCCCTAAGAGAGACATTTAAAAAAATAGTTCATACCCGGGATTCACACAACATACTTGAGATTATCAACGGGGCAAAAATCATCGAAGCAAGACCTA
>DATLAF010000085.1:0-5159 GCA_035527635.1 Thermoplasmatota archaeon
GAAGGGGAAGTGGATGTTGTTGCATTAGGTAAAACCCTATCAATGAAACGGGGATTGCAACCAGAAATCCACACAGTGGTCCTGCAGCCCCTATATCCAGTAATGCTTTTCGGTTTGGGATCGGTTCTCTAGTTGAAATTAAAGCACCAAATGTCCCAAGGAGAAATGGCGGTGGCAGGGGAATAAAATATGGTAACGATGCATCAACATGATGTTTTTTTGAGACATAGTAATGCCCCATTTCATGAACGCCAAGAATTAAAAGCAAAGGAATGGAAAAGAAAAGAAATCCCTCCCAGAGATATTGAAATGAAACCATATTCATCCAATCAACTTGATCGATTTCAACCCATTGAAGAGCCCCAGCAAGTGTGGTCGTAAACACGGTTGCAATCAGAAGAATAATATTAATCCACACGGATTTTTTCTTCTTGCTCTGCGGTTTTTTTATGATATAAATAATGTGTTCTCCGTGTTCAGACCGAATCATTGGAATATAGTGTTTCTCTGAAAGTATGATCCGAAGTGATTCGAATTTTTCCTCAAGTGTTTCTTCATCGATACGACAGAAAAACGCGACCGTATTGATATTTGATTTCATATCATAAAAAGGAAAACGTTGACCGACTTCTCGTTGCAACAACTCAAGGTCAAATGGTGTTTCAACCGGAATTTGATCAAAATTATTCCACTTGTCTGGCATAGTGTCTGCCATGATACAGTATTTGTTTTATAAAACCTTCGCAGAGAAGATATGGTCGTCAAAAATTAACACCACTTCGAAGTAATTATTTTTTGTATTTTCTCTTTCATTTTAAAAAAAAGTTGTTTTACGATTTTGATGTGAAATGATCCTCATGTATACTACAAGTAATGTTGGTATAGGATAAATCGAGTTCTCCATTTCGTGTTATTCTTCTTGTGGCTCTCTGTTACCCGTATCATATATCATGAACTCCGAAATGTTAATGAACAAAAAGACCCATTACCAGTACCGGAGGGTAGATGCGACCTGTAATACAGAGAGAGATGTGGTAAATGGCTTTTTTAAAGAAGGAAAAAAAGGTAATTATTAATTCTCGTATAGATCAGAGAATCACAAAAGCTCCCACTCTAAAAATTAAAAGGAAGCTCTGCATCGGATTTGGTCATAAAATGAAAAAAGAACCTATTCATAGTAAATCGAAGCATATTCAAGATTCTGATGGTATAGAACCGACCACTCGAAATGCAATCTCATCTAGGGAAAAAATCATTCAACTCCATGAAAATATCGATATGGTATTAAAGGAAAGGGAAAACCAACACATTCATAGAAATATATCTAACCTTAGGGAAAAACATGCACAAGAATTTGTTACCGGGGTCGATACCATACAAAAAAAGCAAGAGGAACCGATTATGACAGTAGATGAAGAAGCATTACAAAACGAATTTGAGATAAGAAATCGACTTCTTGAAGATCTAGAGCATCAAATCCTAGAGCGACAAACGCAACTTGTTGAAAAAACAGAGATGGTTACACGAATGCAAAAAGAATTAGAAACAAAAGATCGGACTCTAAGAGTAACAAAAAAAGATTTCGAGGAGAAGACGGAAGAATCAAGAAGGTTACTACAAGAAATTGACGAAAGAGATATGATTATCCAGGATATCAAAGGGCAACTCATTGAAAAGCAGACATGGATTGTGGAGAATAATCATTTTACGGAGCAGTTAAGCAGAGAATTAGAACAAAACAATCGTGTGCTAGGGAAGGTTCAGGCTGAGTTAAAAAATAGGGATAAAGAATTTACTACCTCGACAGAAGAGCTACAGGATAGAACCGACGAGATAAATGAACTACATAGAGAAATTATGTCACGAAATGAGATTATTGAAACCATTGAAAAACAAATGGAAGATCAAACAATATCATTAATGGAAAAGACACAATTGGTCGAAACATTACAAGATCATATGAAAGAAAGAAATGAAGAAATGACTAAACAAAAACTCAACTTACAAGAAAAACAAGAGGAACTCGAAGATCTTCACTTTGAAATTGACCAAAGAAATAGAATCATTGATAATATCACGAAACAATTAACTGAAAATCAAACAACACTTGTGGAACATACCGGCATCAAAGAACAATTACGGGATGAACTTTGCCATAATCGACAGCTTCTACAAGAAACACAGGATAAATTCGAACAAAAAATATCAGAAGTGAATCAGAAGGATAACGAGCTCCAAACGCAGGGATTGCAACTTCAAGAGACACGAGCGGAGTTGGATATGGTGCGAGGTGAAATCAACTCACGAAGTCAGATTATTGAAAACATTGAAGAACAACTCACAGCAGAACAAACACGTCTTATCGAAAAGACACAATTAGCTGAGCACCTTCAAGGAGAATTAGAACAGCGAGAGCATGAAACAGAAACACGGGAGAAAGAATTGAATCTATTCAGATCCCAGATAGAGCAAAAAGAGGGGAAAATCACTGAATTGAAAACAGAACTAAGCAAGCGATTTAACGATGTAGAATCTAATAATATCATTCTGAAGCAGAAAGAAGAATGTATTCATCAACTTGAAAAAGAACTAGAAAAAACTATCCAGGACGCAAAAGAAAAGAACATGCAGTTGCTGGCAAGTAGGCGAGAGCTAAAAAGACAAGAAAACGAGTTAAATCAGATAAGGATTGATTCTGAGAAGAAATGGGTCGATTTTATTATATCAAACATAGAGCTTCGGGACAGTAAAGAACAAGTCGAGGAACTGCAATTAAAACTTGAACAGAACGATAATTTATTACGCGAAGCTTCCAGTGAAATCGAGAAAAAAACCTTGGACTTCGAAACAAACAATCAGCAGTTACGAGACAATCTCGAATCACTCAATAGAGAGATAACAACAAGAAGTAGACTGGTTGAGGACCTCGAAAAGCAACTCACAGAGCGACAAATGCTTTTTATGGAAAAAACACAGATGGTTGAAACTCTTCAGTCAGAAGTGATGAAAAAAGATGACGAACTGAATATTCATATCGGGGAGCTTACGAAAAAACATGAAAGTATAGATGCTTTACAAGCCGAGATAGTCTCGAGAAACCATATCATTGATGATATAAAAACGCAGCTGACAGAGAATCAAACTACAGTTCTAGAAAAAACCTTAGGCATGGAGCAGCTGCTTAATACACTTGACCAACAACACCGGTTTGTCAACGATAAAGAAATTGAATTAATGAAAAAAAATGATGAATTACAATTAAACAGACAAGTAATCGAAAAAAAAGGTAGTGAGCTTGGTTCTCTACAAAACGAGTTGGATAGAAAGGAAAGAGAGTTACAGATAGCAATAACTACTCTGAACACTAAACAGGACACCATAGGGGAGCTTCAACAACAATTGGAAAAGAGTCATCAAGAATTAGAGGTTCATATTGAGGAGCTGGAGACGTTACGAAGGGAGCAACAGCAGAGAACCCTGGAGACGGATCAGATAAAACGAGATCTCAAAAAACGTCTCGATGAATTAGATGAGAAAAGTTTCACCATTGGCAAGTTGAAGAATGAGTTACAGACGCAGCAGACACAGTTTACTTCCATGGTAAACAATTTTGGATCGTTAAAAAAAGAATTGGATACAAAAACCATGGAGATAGAAAAACTTCGAGAGGCCATGACGATAAATCATACCGATATTGATCAGTTGACAATAAAAGTATCTGATAAAGAAATGCATGGTGAACTAAACTTCAAGGAATTCGCGTCATTCTTCGAACAATTGAAGAAAAACCAGGGGGCTATCAACAAACAACAGGTTGAATGGTTAGAATCTCTGCTAAGTGGAAAAGCCACTCCGCCTAGTGTTATCAAAGAAGAACCCGTCGACATCCAAAATGAAAAAAAGTCTTTCGCCGGAGACATTGAACATCTCATGAAGAACGGTGAGCAGCATCTTAGTCAACTTCATGAGGATATCAGTTGGAAGGAAAAATTACGGATTTGTAATGAGGTTGAGAAGTGCCTTGACCATACCGCCGATGATCATCTGAAAACGAAAAAACTAAAAGATGAAGAATCAAAATAAAATGATTTTTTTTTATTCGTAGAGCGTGACGACGTTTTTTATGGCGAGAGGAGATTCAAGAGTTACGGTTCGACCCATTCCGGGGGACGGTAGAATTGTAACTTCTAGTTGATCACCATAGTTCATAGCGATATCATTGGATAGATTCAGGAGGATGAACGTCATGTCTGTATTTTTATTTATGAGATGTGAATTTATAATGGAGTTATCATCATCAATCGTGGAGAGAAGACTAAACGTCCCAGGGGTCGTGGCATTCCATAAGGGATGTTCAAAGAGAGTATGGGACTGAAGTGATTCTGCTAATCCATTGAAAAAGAGCATTTGGTATTGCTCGCCGTTGCAAAGCTCTATGGTCATGTGAGATATATCGATATTTTGGGAAATAAAAGGTTTAATCAGAATTGCTATTTTATTGATTTTTTGTTCTCCGTGGATCATCTGGTATTTTCCAATGATGTGTTTGATTTGAAAATAGCTGCATATTTCATCGACGACCTCGTTGGTTATAGTATTGAGGTCATTTTCTGAGGTGCCCCCCGAATTTGTTAGTATCACTGATGCGGAAACCGCTCCGATAAGGATAAAGCCGATAAGCATTATCCCCGCGATTACTCCGAGTTTTGCCTGGTCGTTCATACTATCACTGGCTTTCTACTTAAAATGCTTCTTTTGAAATATATATAAGACTTGTTATACAATTGTTATCTGTTCTGATTGGCCAGGAGTTAAAACAAGTTATTTTTGAAAATACGTAGGCGATAAACTGTCTTATTTCTTCTCATTTTCTGATCTGTCTTTTTTAAAAATATAAGGAGGGGATGGTAAAATCGTTGTTGTGTAATTTTTACATTTTGATAATTCACCGCCGAATCTTTATATAGTGTTATTTGCGAACATGTTACATGATAATTACTGCCACGATTATGAATGGCAGGAAAGGAAGGTGAAAGAAATGGAAAAAAGGTATATGGAACGGCTGGTGGGCAAATACTGCAAAATCGTAACCAAAGAACCTGGCGTAGAGCGAGCAAATGTCGTAACTGGTATCCTAGAAGATGTTGACTACAAAGATG
>DATLAF010000086.1:0-2012 GCA_035527635.1 Thermoplasmatota archaeon
TGAATAAGGGATGTGGGTTTTTACTTTTTGAGGGGCACGCCAATGCTTTTACATGGAGTACCCATCCTCCAGATGACGCACACACCTGGATCAACGGACTGAATACCGTAACAATGAATCTTCTGAGAAATAGACAGATGCTGCCTGTTTGCATCGTTGGCGGCTGTCATAACAATGAATTCGATGTCACCCCGCGTAATATCATCAAGGGGCTGAAAGAAGAAGGATTAGGATATTTTACTAGTGGTACAGTACCATTTGGTTCGTTTTGGAAATACACCTGGATACGGGAGTGTTGGGGATGGAAGTTAACACGCATCAGCAAAGGAGGTTCGATTGCTACCATAGGTTGTACAGGATTAGGGATGTCTAAGGAAGATAAAGAATCCTTCAGCGGCGCAGGGGATTATCTTGAACCGACATTCTTTCATGAATATGGGGTTAATGGAACCAGAATCCTAGGAAAGGTTTGGGGAAACACAATATCTGATTATCTCAACCATTATCCTATTGATTGGGAGACGCCTGCAGCAAAAGATTCTGCAATTGATGCAAAAACCGTACAACAGTGGGCGTTATTTGGTGATCCCAGCCTTAAAATTGGTGGGTACTCTCCATCTGAATTGAATGGTTTAATTAGGTAAACATTTATTAAGGCTTCAATATAGTAATATACGGGGATTGTAATGGAAACAACAATTTCGAAAATTTTACTAACCGCTGGCATCGTCTTTCTCTTTTTTGGACTTGTATTAGGACCGACAACCATAGGTACTACGAGCAGCTCCCAACGCTCTTACTTTTTCACAGAACCGAATCAGATAAACGGCGATACCTATCAACTTCTTATCATCAGTCCTAAGATTTTTAAAGATGAATTACAACCACTTGTTATACATAAAAGATCAATGGGTATGAGTGCGAAACTTGTCACTCTTCACGAGGTCTACGACCAGATGTATTGGCAGGGTCGTGATAACGCCGAGAAAGTGAAATATTTTATAAAATCAGCAATGGAAGAATGGGGCGTTCGGTATGTTCTTCTTGTCGGAGGGAGAAGCAGTCAGTTTCTACCTAAATGGTATTTCCCAGTGAGATACGTCAGTATGGTTGATGATTGGGAGTCCGAGTATCTGAGTGATCTGTATTTCGCTGATATATATGACGCAGCGGGAAATTTTTCGAGTTGGGATAGTGATAACGATGGTATTTATGGTGAATGGTACGCTGGGGAGATAGCTCAGGACACCAATATTGATCTGATTCCTGATGTCGCCGTTGGTCGTCTGCCTTGCCGGAGTCAACGTGAAGTCAAAATCATGGTTCAAAAGATTATCGCCTATGAGACGACTGCGTTTAATCAACCATGGTTCACCACCATGTTGGTCGCTGCAGGCGATACATACCCTGAGTCTCACAATGCAAATTGGACTGGATACGAAGGTGAGTATTACGGAGACCGTGCCATAGAAAATATGAGTGGATTTACCGCGACCCGATTGTATACTTCTGACGGAACCTTCGCTAATAAAAAAGACATGATTCAAGAATTCCATAATGGTTGTGGATTTGTGTACCTTGTTGGTCATGGGAGTCCAAAACAATGGGGGAACAATGCACCGAACGGCACAGAGTTCATTCAAGGACCTAACAGCAATGACATGTGGCGTATCCGGAACAAGGATAAACTCCCCGTCTGTGTTGTCAGTGGATGTCATAATAGTCAGTTCGATGTCTGTCTGAGACGAGTTTTTAATGCTTCTACTCGATGGAAACAAGAAGGTATCCCTGAATGCTGGAGCGAACGAATCCTGAGAGAACCAACCGGTGGAGCGATTGCAGCTCTTGGGTGCACCGCATTAGGGTATACTAAGGAAGATAAAACCTCCTTCAAAGGGGGCATCAACGAACTGGAAACAGCGTTTTTCCATGCGTATGGACATGACCATCTCACGGTTCTTGGTGATATCTGGGATGCTGCTATTAGCTGGTATGCAAACACCTATCAAGTC
>DATLAF010000087.1:0-2261 GCA_035527635.1 Thermoplasmatota archaeon
GTCGTTCTTGTTTTTCAACCGGATTCCGATCACACCATGCGTGGCTCGTCCCATCGGCCGTAGCTCTTTTTCGTTAAACCGGCAGGCCTGACCACCCGCGGTCGCAATCATCACTGTCTTCGTACCATCAGATAATTCCACACCCATGAGCGCATCGCCTTCCTGTAGTTTAATGGCGATAATGCCGTTCACACGGATGTTCCCATAAGCGGAGAGCACGGTCTTTTTGATGGTTCCTTTTTTTGTTGTAAAAATCAGGTAATGTTTATCATCAAACTCGTGGATAGGCACCGCGGTTTCGATCTTTTCACCTTCTTCAAGTCGGGGGAGAAGGTTAATAATAGCTTTCCCTTTCGCATATCGATCACCTTCCGGTATCTTGTAGCCTTTCAGCCAGTAGATGCGCCCATGGTTGGTGAAAAACATCAGATAGTCATGCGTGGATGTGATAAAGGTATTGACCACGAAATCCTCTTCTTTAGGTCTGACCCCGATGAGTCCTTTTCCACCACGATGCTGCGTCCGATACGTTTCTGTCGGAATACGTTTAATGTATCCATCCTTGGTAATTGTTACTACGACTTCTTGTTGGGGGATAAGGTCTTCGATGTCGATGCCAACTTCCCCTTCAATGATTTGTGTCCTACGCGCGTCACCAAATCGGTTCTTAATATCAAGGAGTTCTCGTTTAATTTCTAGTAAAATCTTTTGTTTATCGGCTAAGAGCGTCTCAAGCTGTTCAATGAGCTGTTTGGTTTCCTCATATTCTTTTTCAACTGATTCTATTTCCATGCCGGTGAGTTTCTGCAATCGCATGTCTAGAATTGCTTTTGCCTGGATCTCAGAGAGGTTAAAGCGTTTCATCAGCCGATTTTTTGCTTCCTCAACTTCCTTACTCTGCCGGATGATACTAATGACCTCATCGATGTTTCGCAGCGCGATCATCAGCCCTTCCAGGATATGCATTTTCTCTCGTGCTTTCTTCAAATCGTATGTGGTACGCCGTGTAATAACTTCCACTCGATATTCAATATAATACTGAAGGATTTCTTTGAGCATCAATACCTTTGGCTCGCCTTTGACAATGGCAAGATTTAGCACCCCAAACGAGGACTGCAGTTCCGTACGCTCAAATAACTGGTTCAACACCACGTCATCGATTGCATCACGTTTCAGCTCGATGACAATCCGCATCCCTTTTCGGTCACTCTCATCACGAAGATCAGAGATTCCCTCGATTTTCTTTACTTTCACAAGCTCTGCGATTGTCTGTAACAACACTGATTTGTTCACTTGATAGGGGAGTTCATGGACAATAATCCGATTCTTCTGTTCGCCTTCTTCGATTGATGTTTTTGCACGAACAACTAAGGATCCTCGTCCCGTGGAGTACGCAGAAAGAATCCCACCTCTGCCATAGATAATACCACCAGTTGGGAAATCCGGGCCTTTGATTGTCTCCATCAGCTCAGTGGTTGAGATCTCTGGGGTATCGATCATTCTGATAGTCCCATCAATAACTTCACAGAGATTATGTGGTGCCATATTGGTAGCCATACCAACAGCGATACCGGAAGATCCATTCACAAGAAGATTTGGTAGAATCGCTGGGAGAACCTCCGGTTCTCGTAGGGTACCATCAAAATTATCACGCCACTCCACGGTTTCTTTCTCGATATCCTGCAGCATAAGCTTTGTTACCTTGGCCATTTTTGTTTCTGTATTATGGTTGATAAAGCCATTCGCAATATACGAATGGCACGAGCTGTCAACTCGAAGAGAATACACTGTTTTTTCCTCGCAGGTTGGTGTAATTTCGTATACTCGATTAAAGAAATACTCATAATGAAGGACATCGTCGATAAGTTTTCTATCAACAGCATCAAGTTTTTTCATCAGAAGACTGTAGTTTCTCCGCAGATTATTATACCGATCATAATTATAGCGATGGAACAATGGGTCATTGTATTTGGCACGTAAATAATCTGCAAGGAACGGAATAAAATCGTTTTTACTCATGCGTGTTGTGTTCAAACTGTTAACTTGTGCTAAACGTTTTTGTTTTTTTGAACAGGAAAAACCAATGTTCTCCTGGAATTTTTTTATGTTGTTCACATCTGAGATTATCAGCTTGTAACATGGGTTTCGTTTATCTTTATGGGGTAGCGTTGTAATTATCCCAAAATTGAGCAATACTGTCTTCAGTTGATGGATGAGTTTTTTGCTATTTGATAGATAGGTTAACTCAACGGATTTTCCGC
>DATLAF010000088.1:0-2479 GCA_035527635.1 Thermoplasmatota archaeon
CTCATGAGATCACAAAGCATATCCCCGAGTTCACTTGTGAATATAAACCTGATTTCCGTCAAGCGATTGCTGATTCTTGGCCTCGCTCCATCGACGATGGTGCTGCACGTAAGGAATGGGGTTGGAAACCAAAATATAACATCGCGGAAATGACCAAGGACATGGTGCAAAAACTCAGTAAGCGTTACGAAGAAGGTAACCTCCTCGTCTCGTAATTTTATTTTCTTTTATTCTTTATTTACTCCATGGAAAGTTTTATGTGCTATATGGCATTCCCATATCTATTGTGAGGTGAACCAACGTTGCCGCAATTAGAGGATGTTGGAGTGATTATGAAAGGAAATATCGATTCGATTAGAGGATATTTGGGTGCTGATGCCGACGATCTGCTGAAGCATACATGTACGAAGATTAGGAAAGAATCATTGCATCTCCCTGGGCCAGATTTTATTGATCAGACCTTCCTTGATACTGACCGGTCAACTCAAGTAATTCGTAACTTAAAATCATTATTCAATCATGGTAGATTAGCAGGGACCGGGTATCTTTCGATTTTACCTGTTGATCAGGGTATTGAACATTCTGCTGCAGCGTCATTTGCCCCGAATCCATTGTATTTTGATCCTGAAAACATTGTGAAACTTGCGGTTCAGGGGGGGTGTAATGCTGTTGCATCAACTCTTGGTGTTCTCGGTGCTGTTTCACGGAAATATGCCCATAAGATCCCATTTATCGTAAAGATAAATCATAATGAGTTGCTGACGTACCCTAATAAATTTGATCAAATAATGTTTGCAGGGGTCGAACAGGCATGGGATATGGGTGCTGCTGCGGTCGGTTGTACAATTTATTTTGGTTCCGATGAATCAACTAGGCAAATCCACGAGGTAAGTCAGGCATTTAAGTACGCCCATGAACTTGGCATGGGAACGATCCTATGGTGTTATTTGCGGAATCCTGCGTTTAAAGTGGACGGAAAAGATTACCATACCGCTGCAGATCTTACCGGACAGGCGAATCACCTTGGAGTGACCATTGAGGCAGACATTGTAAAGCAGAAACTCCCCGATATTAATGGGGGGTATCTCGCCTTGAATAAGGGTGGTATGAAATATGGTAAAATCGATGAAAAAGCCTACAGCGAACTTTGTTCGGATCATCCTATTGATCTAACACGATATCAGATTGCGAACTGTTATATGGGACGTGTTGGGTTGATTAACTCAGGAGGAGCATCAGGCAAAGATGATTTTGGGCAAGCGGTTCGAACCGCGGTCATCAATAAACGTGCTGGTGGTACCGGTCTGATTTCCGGGAGGAAAGCATTCCAGAAGCCCTTTGAGGATGGTGTAAAACTTCTCCATATGATTCAAGATGTCTATCTGTGCAAGGATATCACCATCGCATAAGAAAAAGACATTTTTTTTACTTTTTTTTTTTTGCATTAATACTTCGTTTCTGACATTGCTTTTCGAAAAGAAAAGTCGTTGATTATTTTTTAATAAATAAGTACTGCTTTCACACCTCTTGCATTACGGATTGATGAAAGTAACGTACCCGGGATTTGTTTTTCGGTGATGATGAATAGTCGTGGTTCTTCAGTGAGCTCAAAGTCATCGACGATTGCTTGTCTAATGCTTATGTTGTTGTTTGCGATGATGGTTGCGACATCGGCAAGTATTCCTGGCATGCTTGGGTCTGCGGGGATGATTTCGATGATACCCCATTTCATGGCCGGTGCGACTTCTTTGAGACGACACGTTGGTGTAAGATTGGAAAAAATCTTGAGAAGCTCTGGTTCTTTTATGATTACGTCTCTGGTCGCAGTAACAGCGCGACGATCGACATGGAATGCTCGTGCGATTTTTGAGTCAGCAAGTTCTATTGAGCCGCAGTAGAAATTGTTTTTTTGTATTTTTACCCCATATTCGAGCATTTTTTGTGCGATTTTTTTTCGTTGAGGGTATGCATTGAAGTAGTGTTCGATTTTGTTCCACATGGTATAAATTAGTACATTGAGGGTATATAAATACTGTCCTTTTTTCTCCATTCCATCCTATAGTGTATAAATATATACATTGAAGTACAAATTTAGAAAAATTTATATACTTACCAAACAAATAATATCACCTATGAAGCAAACCAAAATCCTCCTTGATGAAAATGACATTCCAAAAAAATGGTACAACATCCAAGCAGATCTCAAAACACCCATGGACCCGCCTCTCCACCCACAAACCAGACAACCCATCAGCCCAGATGATCTCAAAGCAATCTTCCCCATGGAACTTATAAAACAGGAAGTCAGCAGAGAGAGGTACATCTCCATCCCATCTGAGGTCAGAGAAATCTACCGTATCTGGAGACCAACCCCACTCTACCGTGCACGACGACTCGAAAAAGCACTAAACACACCAGCAGAAATCTATTACAAATGGGAAGGTGTCAGCCCAGCAGGCAGCCATAAACCAAACTCAGC
>DATLAF010000089.1:0-3741 GCA_035527635.1 Thermoplasmatota archaeon
CGATGGAAATCAGTCGAATGGTGATATCGCTTACCTCGGTGATTACGAATACAACAAAGGAGAACAACTCGGGGATGTCATTCTTGTTGCCGGTGCGTATTATGGCCAAGGAAAAGTCCTTGTGTTTGGCGACACATCCTCATTTCAGAACCCTGCGCTGCCGTTTTCATATCAATTTGTTCAAAGCTCTTTTACTTGGTTGTCTAGTAAACAAACCGGGACAACCATCACCCTTCAAATAGGAATTTCCATGACGCTACTAATGGGAGCGATCCTTGTCTTTTATGTATTCAAGAATAGAACAATTTCCTTTGCATTGTTCCCCGTTCTTCTTTGTATCTCGTTGCTCCTAACCGTATCAATAAATCCTGTGTTGATGAATACCAATAACAACGATCTAACCCGAAATATCGTCTCCATCGATGCTTCCCATAATGAGCGCTTCACCATTGACTCCTTCACTGAGACATCAGTCAATGGTCTTATTATTAACCTCCAGCGGAACAACCTCCTGCCTATTCTTCTCAGAGAGTTTTCTCAAAGAAAAATCATGGCAAGTAACATACTCATTTTTAATGCACCAACAAAGGCATTTACCCCAGAAGAAGTCACCTTTCTCCAATCATATATGACAACTGGTGGGGTGGTAATCCTAGCAACAGGCTATGATGATAAAGATGCTTCCCTACCACTTCTCAACGCATTCGATGTTGACATCGGATCGACACCCTTAGGCCCTGTCCCCTACGTAGAAAGTAATCTGAGCCTCTATCAAAACGAACCACGTTTTGTTGACAGCTGGCCTGTGATGTTTAAAGAAAATCAGACGATTTCATACTACAACTTCACCTGGGGCGGCCTCACTTTCCATCTCGTCGTTTTTATCAAACACGGTGATGGCGGGCTCCTTGTTATCAGCGATAGTCAGTACCTGCTTGATAAGAATATTGAATCTATTTACGATTACTGGCCGGGAAACATCCTGTTCTTAAAATATCTCCTCGATGAATTACACACAATGGAGGAATTGCGATGAAACGATTCCTCTGGCTTGGCATCTTGTTTCTTTCCGCGAGCTGGCTGTTTTTGATCCCCCAGTTCACAATACCAGACCTGTTCATAGGGCTGCTCTGTGTCATTCTTGGGATATTATGTATGATTGGTGGGGTATGGTGCTCCGCACCGAAACATTTGGATATTAGATATCTTGTTCTTCTTATTCCACTTGCCTGCGCACTCATCTTTGTCGCGTTTCCGTATAACCTTGGGCTTGTCGTTCTCATCCTCGGACTGCTCGTTTCCCTGCTGTTCTCTACACGTAAAACCGCACAAGCAATCCCCTTAGGCATGACACTTGCAGGAATCATTCTTCTTGTACAAACCATGGTGTTCCCCTTTTACATGTCTTTCGTCTCACATGGGCATCGTATTGACATGCTCTCACCGCTGGTCTCTTTCGTGGCAAACTTCCTAGGATTGCACACGTCGACAAATAATGGTATCTTATTCATCCAGACAATCCAACAAACCTATCCAATTACCCTAACTTGGGAGAAACTTGGTTGTTATCTTTCTCTGAACATGTTTCTTGGAGCTCTTCTTCTTTTTGTGCTCTTCTATGAAAAACGAAAAATCCTAAAAAACACGATCATCTTTCTACTCACCAGTGCTCTGTACATCATCACACGATTTGTTGCAATTCTCATCCTGTATGTGACAACCACGGAGCTTTCGGTCTTCTGGGACCCTGTCGCAATGACACTGAGTTTCCTTCCTTTTTCATTTCTACTAATGAAGCTTCTTCCGCTCAAAGATTCAAACGAGACATTCATCCATGTTCCCTCGCTGAGGTTGACCAAGAAACATCTCATTGCGATGCTGATGATGTTTCTGCTTGTTTTTTCTTTTTTAGGTACCTTCCTTTTTCAGGACCCAGGTTCGATAAAAAATGGTCGAGTGCTCATTGATGAGTATCACAGTCAATGGGAGGATTCCATCAGACCGCTGGATACCGAATGGTACGGGCTGCTTTCGACTTATAATTATTATTCATGGGCACAGTGGTTAGGCTATCACTATCACGTCGTAAAAAATATGAATACTACCCTGACGACAGAAATTCTCAACAAGTATGATATCCTCATTCTGAAATGTCCAACAGAAAGCTATACCACACAGGAAATTCAATCTATAAAACATTTTGTCGAAAATGGTGGCGGGTTGTATTTGATCGGTGATCACACCAACGTATTTGGTATGAATACATTTCTTAACCAAATCTCTGAAGAGTTCGGAATTCGATATAAAACCGATGCGACCTACGAACTCGGAACAGGCGATCTTTCCACCTATCGCTCTGATCCTTTATTTTCCCATCCGGTGATGCGACATGTCACTCAGTTTGATTTTATGACCTCCTGTACCTTGGAGCCAACCTCTTTTCTTGCATCCGCACGCATCGAGAACATCATCATCGGCAACCGGGTCATCAGTGAACCTGGCACCTATGCAACTGAGAATTTCTTTAGAGAATCGATAGCATCACCAGACTCTGAGTACGGCTATCTCTTACAAGCTGCTGCCATAAAATACGGACAGGGCAGGGTTGTGGCTTTTACTGATAGCACCGTGTTTTCCAGTTTCTCCATGTTCACCGATGGGTACCCCTCATTTACACTCGGGGTCATGGAGTATCTCAATCGAGCGAATTGCTATGCATATCTCAATATGGTTCTCCTTGGAATCTGTATTGCTCTTCTTGTTGTTCTTCTTATTCTTCTAAGGAGTATAAAAAAAATCAAAACTCTCTGGATGTTGCTTTTCGCCGGGTTACTCGCGTTCTCAACGGTTACGCCCTTGTGTTCCTATATGACCAACGTCTCCTATCCGCTTCCTCCAGCTCAGACAGACTATACACAAGTGTGTTTTGAACAGCAGCATTCTTCAGTTAATATTTCAGTCAAACCCACTGCATCATTTGGTAATAATAAAAATAACTTCGGCACGTTCTTTGTATGGACGCAACGGATCGGATGCGTTCCTTCGTTAGAAAAAACACTAAAGGATGCGGTAGGGCATGGTGATATCATTGTTATCGTCAACCCGGTTCAGCCATTTACCGAAACAGAAATTCACCTGCTGACAACCTATTTCGAGAAGGGAGGACGAGTCCTGCTTATGGATAGTATCACGAATACAAAATCAACTGCCAATGAACTTATCGGTAATTTCGGTATCTGGATTACGACAAACATCGATGATCAATATCTGTATTTCAATAGAAGTGAAAACAGCAGTCAGATGTCGGTCGGTAATATGACCATTCCCTATATCACCATTACTGGAGGAAATCAGATTTTGACTAACAATAAAAACGAAATATATGCAAGCATGACTGAGTTTATGAATAAAACAACTGGCGATGTTGGAAAACTGGTAGTCGTTGTAGACTCATACGCATTCAGTGATGCTGTTATGGGGGGAACGTTTACAGAACCAACGGAACAGCAACACCAGATATTCACCACCGAGTTTTTCCTTTTTAATGAGGTTCTTAGCACATAAAGATATGGTATATTACCTGTTTTCTTTTCATACTATAATTTGGGCCTTGGTTCATAATTCACCTCTTGTGACCGCCAGTCGTATTGTTCTATGGATCAATTGTCGTATGTTGTATCCTATGGTTTTGAGCCATATTTCGTTGGTCTGACATTTTCGGTTTCTACTGGATAGATAGGA
>DATLAF010000090.1:0-4540 GCA_035527635.1 Thermoplasmatota archaeon
GATTCCATATTGAAGTTCATCAAGACTGGTTACAGGAGAGGTGATAGGGTGATAGAGAACGTGCGTGCAGGTGAGCCATTTAAATTTTTCATCAGAAGGAAGTGCCGCATCGAACCGGAAACGAATTCCAACAGGGGCAAGGAGCTCATTTAAGGGGTTTTGAATGCCACCGACGTTGGTATGGTCTCCAATGACCAGCAGTGAACCTCCCTTTTGAACATATTCCCAGATGATGGCTTGCTCGTGCTTTGTAAAGGAGACATTAAGGTTGGCGACGACAAGAATAGAAGCTCTGTCAAGGTCTGCGCTCGTGATATTTTGAATTTCAGTAACAGATGTATAATCCGTGAGATTCATGTATCGGGTGATATTCTGATTTGGTGTTTGCATCATGGTTAGAAACTGGGTCTTTTTTTCCACGAGTATCTCTGTCTTATAACCTAAGGTCGTTAGATAGATAGGCCAAAGACCAAACATGCCGACAGCATCTTTTCCGTATTTTCCATATTCCGGGATATCCCAGGTACCTACCATGTGATCGCCGTAGAACAGAACCTTTTGAGTATCAACAGGTGGTGCTCCTGCGTTTACAAATACCGTCAATATGGTCGTCGAAAGGAATAACAAGCCAGCTGCCCAGACTCCACCGTTTTTCAGGTAGTATTTCAAGTGTCTCTTTTTAGGTATCGTTATCCCAGGTGATGTTTCTTTAGTTCGATATCGTAGCAGGGTGTTAAAGATAGGAAGTAGGCTGAGTAGGAAAAAAAGAGGATGAAGGCTTCCTGCATCGTTTGAGGCGTAGGATATGACATTAAGCAAAATAAGGTAAAAAACCCATATGAAAAATAAGCCTGCAAGAGATAGACTGAACCAAAGAATTTCTTTGCCTTTTTTCCTAGATGTGATTAAAAAAATACTGATAAGAAACGTCAGGAACACAAGCAGGATATTCAGTCCGCTTGTGGTGGGACCAAGCAAGAATGGAGTCTGAGTAATCATCCCAATCATATGAGAGATAATAAGGGAGCTTTGCTGATATATATACCATGTAAACGGGATGGTTTGTAAGATAAGGAATACCAACCCATACCCAAAGGATGCAACGGCGAGGAGATGGAGTTCGATTCTTTTACGGTCAATAGCCTGAAGACAGAGGTCAAGTCCGGAAACGAGAACCGCGATGCTGAAAATCCAGAGTAGTTGAGTTGTTGTGAAGGTGAGGAGAAGGAACCCGAAAAGAACCAGTAGTATTCCCAGTATTAATTGCATCCGATGAGGATTTTTTTTCGTAAGATTGTGAATAGTACGACGTAGCGGAAGATTCAGTAAGACGACTCCAAGCAACAGGTAGATGGTGATGAGATGGAACATTGATGATAAGATGAATCCGAAATTGTCAGAAAGCAAATTGAGTACAAGAAGGATACTGATAACGTTCACACAGAAGATTCCTGTTGAGAGAAGCACGCGTGAGTCGCGAATTCCAATCATAGTCACTTAGAGTAGAACCATTGTTTTCATATAACGTTAATGGTTTTTACAGAGAGATACTCCTAGAAGAAACAACAAGGGTCCTTTTTCATTTTGTTATTTTGCCAAGGTAGCTTTATATATGTTCATTGGCAACAAGTAACATGATAAGAGAAAAAGAAATCTCCTATCATCATGAGGTGAATGAGAGATGATGTATGAAAGAAACGAACAGCATGAAGTCATAGATTTCTGCCTAAAACATGATCTAATCAAAAAAACCGAGCAAGGATATATCATCAAGAGAGAATTTTTCGAAATCCTTGATTACTTTAATATATGATGGTGAACCAATGGCATTAAACCAACAACAAAAAGAAATGATTTTAAAATTCCTTGCAACCTCCGCACAGAAGAATAACTTAGTAAAAGAAGTCACAAAAAAAGAATAATCGGTTGCGACTTCCTATTTTTACCATTTTTTTTTTTATTTTTTCTATTTTTTCAGTACACAAAAGTAGTAATTTCCAAGAAACCAAGGATTTTAAAGATAACCGTATCCAACTGGAAAACGACTACAACAATAGGGAAGAATCGTTTTCACCAAAGTATATATTCTTATTTTGAAAATAAGCAGATATCCATCCTGCCAAACGACGCATAAAAGAGACATAGAAAATACAACAAGAAACGGATATCGTTGTAAAAAAAATTCTACCAACTGTCTAAAAAGAAAAATATAAAACCTTATAGATGTTATAGGTGTTGCAACGAGGATGGGACCAGTATGAAAAAACAAGAAAATATCTATGTAGCTCTCCAACTTGATAAAGACGCAACATCTGGAGAGTTAGTAATAAATATTCAGTTTGATAGAAACGCACCGAACTTTTTTACCAATAAAAATACGATTTCCTGGAGTCCTACTAACGAGGAACTGGATTTTATCAACGAAGCCTTTGGGGTTATTACGAAAGGAAAACATCAAAGACATGGCCACATGGATGAGTCAGACCATCAAGATACCAACTCAGAAGAGCTTATCCGTGAGGCAGACGAGAAAGAAATTCTTGATCGTGTCTTTGAGAAAAAAAAACCTGCTATTAATCAGTAATTGCTTTCTATTTATAACCGTTCAAGCAACGCACTAATCATCAACGGAAGCAGAACTGTTGCATCCCCTTCGATGGTGACGTTTTCTGCTTTTTCTGCTATTTTCCCCCATGAGATTGCTTCCCGTGTTTGCGCACCAGAGAGACTGCCGTCGTACTCGACTGCCGTGGTGATATACACGGCATGAGAAAGTCCATTGCAGTATTGGTTCCACCAGATGACATGATGTTTTGAAATCCCACCACCGATAACAAGCGCACCAGTTTTTTTTGCGCTAAATACGATATCGGAGAGGTCTTGTTCATCTTTGAATAGATCAATGGAGAAGTTGCGATGTTCCTGATAATACATCCAAAGCTGGGACCCAAATGCTCCATCCATAATCCCTGGAACAAACAAAGGAATCTTGTTTTTCCACGCCCAATACATGAGTGATTCTTCCCTCTTTTTTTCATGCTGAAGTCGTTTTCCAAATTCCCAGATGAGATCCTTGGTGGACCATTTCTGTTTTATTGTATATAACTCTTGGAGAATTGGCTGAATTTTTTTTTCAAGAATCGTTCCATAACACTCGAGTGGTATGAAGATATTTCCGAGACGGTTAATCCCTTGCTGATGCAATTCGGTATCATCAGCAATGAAAGATCCGTGGTAATAGTCTTTCCAGACTCGCGCTAAATCGTGATCCAAGGTTCCTGTGGTCGTGATGACCACATCAAATAATTTTTTTCTAAGCAGTTCCTTGATCACCCCGCGGGTCCCTGTTGAGATAATACAGGCAGGAAACGATAAAAACTTCACGCAATCCTTTTCTTTTACCATCCGCTCGAGAATATCGACACCGTCTGCAACCTTTTTTGCAGAAAAACCACCTGAGTTGAACAATTCTTTCACTAATTGGTTTGTCGTCATATTTTTTTTAAACGATATATCCCGAACCGGCTGTTTTTTCATAGCTTTATCCCCTAACTAACAATGATTGCCCCATATCCAACACAAGAGGAATCTGGATGAACCTCATACGACGTCCCGTATTTTAAGAGTTCCGCTGTGGTTGCCCCAAGTTTTTTTGCCGCAACAAGCATTGCTGCGACCGGACCGTAGCCACACATCGTGATATTGTGTTTCTCCACCGTTTCAATGAGTTGTTTTGGGTCTAAGGCAAGAATATCTTTTAGTGCAAGTGCATCTTGTCTTGTTGCGTATTCATCGACACGTATCCCTTGCGGTGGTCTGCTATGGTAGTTAAACCCTGCATGAGAGAAATCACTACTGGCGATGAGAACGATTTTCTTTTTTGAATCCTGAACAGCTTTTGCAAGAAGAGCTCCAACATCTTGTACAGTTTCGTAATCCTGCATCATCATGCAAACAGGGACAAACTCAAACTTCCGACCTTGTGCAATGTACTGTAAGAACGGGAGCTGAACCTCAATACTATGCTCGTAGGTATGCGCGGATGCATCCAGGTCAACGATGCCAGTTGCAAGAGTATGGGCAAGGGATTCATCAAGATCGACGTTCCCAAGTGGCGTCTTCCAAGCACCCTTCGTCATTACCGAGACTCCAGAACCAATCCCTGTATGGTTCGGCCCAAGGATAATGAACGTCTCCGCAAAACCTTGCTCAGCGAGACGACCATATGCATATGAGGCAATCGCCCCTGAATAGACGAACCCTGCGTGAGGGACCACCAAGCCTTTCAGGGTGCTTTTAACTTTTTTTAAAACAGGAATTGTTCCAAATCCTCGTTTATCTAAAAAACATTCCTCGATTTGTTGTCGTAGAACTTTTTCATTTTCTGGATAAAATTGACCTGCGACGACCGCATTTCGTATTGTTTTCACAAACACACGTCCTGATGAAGACATGTGACTAAAACACATTAACCTTGTGCCCAAAACATATAAATATCATTGATGAATACGGGAGTGAAACAGGACGGGACAAGCATGGA
>DATLAF010000091.1:0-8045 GCA_035527635.1 Thermoplasmatota archaeon
AGTCAACAACAGCGACATGGTATAACAGTTGTTGATGATCGCCAACAAAAGCTGCCGGGGTTCGCCGCCGAGTGAGATACGGCAAGACTGAAGGGCTTGCTGAGGAACGAAGGCGGAACGGGGTTATAGGGGTGGAGCCCCCATTTCATCTTCCTTCTCCAACAGAGGTGTACTGGAATGTCTGTTCTATTAACCTTTACAATAGTTACTTAAAAAATCATTGTCTATGCTGATAATAGAAAGATAAAAAAGGAAAAAAGGCAGGAGGTTCTTAGATCGCCCCTGAGATGTTATACGGTTCTAATGCTGGGTTTTTATCAAAGTTCATGCGAACTCCGCCAAGGATCAGCTTGGGGAACTTCTGGAATATCGGTGCTGAAAACTTGACTCCAACCCAGTTGCTCCAGTAGTTTGCATCCCAGACATTCCGTGAAGAAATCTTGAAGGTCGCTTGTCGTGAATTGTCAATAAAATTATTCATTTCAATGGTGTTTTCACTACTTGATTGGAGCAATATACCTTCCATGGCGTTTACTTCAATACTATTACCGATTATTTTGTTTGAACCAGCAGCACCAGCGAATCGAATACCGATTTTATTATCAGTAATAACATTCCCTTGAATCGTGTTTTCTGTGCTTGCAAGACCGCCAATCGCTATACCTTCCTCACCGTTACCATTTATGGTGTTATTGAGAATCGAATTATGGTTACTATTCAGAGATAAATCGATTCCTTGTGCTCCGTTATCACTAACGGTATTTCCTTGGATAAGACTATACGTTGATGTTTGTACCTGAATACCAATATACACATTATCAAAAATAATGTTGTTTGTAATCGTTATCTTACTTGTGGGAACAGATAAGGAGATTCCTTGGAGTCCGATCTCCAGGATATTATTTGTAATAAAGACATCCTCACATAATGTTGCTACCTGTAAGATTATTTCATCAGATGATCCTTTCATCGTGAACCCTTCAATGGATGTGTCACTAGTACCGATGCGGACAACCGGGTTTGTGGTCTGTCCCTCGATAAAGGTTGACTCGCGGTTTTGGCCTATCAGAGAAATTTTTTTCAGTTTCGTATCAACATTTTCAGCATAGGTCCCCGCATAGACAAAGATGGTATCACCATTTGTTGAATTATCGATTGCCTTTTGGATGGATGTGTAGTTCCCCGGTCCGCCTCCACCAACATATAAGGTGTTTCCACGGACCATCGGTTGAGGGCTCACATTTTGGTCGTTGTATGCTGATACGACGCTTGCACTAATACAAATTATTACTATTCCAAAAATCATGCTTTTCGCAGTTAATCCATTTTTCATGATGGTTCCTCCTTCTAAGAAATATTCTATTAGAGAAGTAATAGCCCCCTGTTCATTTAAATGTTTCTATGAAATATATTTAATTACAGATATAACATCAGGGAATACCATCATTCAATTTTTGATAAAAAAATATCTTTTAATCGAGTTCTATTCATAACATATTTAATTACCAACCATATACCGGAATCGAACTGAAGAAGGAGGCTCCTTTCATTATGGTTGAAATCGCTCCGTTCAAAGGAATGGTATATAACCGAGAAAAAATAAAAAAATTCGACGACGTCATGTCGCCACCCTATGATATTATTTCAGAACAAATGCAAAACGAACTTTACAGGAAAAATGAGTATAATTTCGTCAGACTCATCCTTGGAAAAATCTTACCAGATGATACTGATAAGAACAACCGGTACACCAGGGCAAAACAACTGTTTGATGCATGGCAGCAACAGGGTATTTTAATCCCATCTAAGGCTCCTGCCATCTACCCTTATAAAATAGATTACACGGTTAATACTGTAAAAAAACAAATGAATGGATTTTTTGTCCTACTAAAACTCGACCCGGAGTATAAAACCGTGAAAGCCCATGAGAAAACACTTGCAAAACCCAAGGCGGACCGTTTGAACTTAATGGGGGGGTGCTACGCGAATCTTGAGCCAATTCAGCTGATGTACATGGATCAAAACGACGATATTAGAAAAACTATTGATAAGACACTTAGTAAACCTGTTATCAAGGTAGAAGGCTATGATGGATTCACCCATCAGCTCTGGTGCCTAGATGACCCAAAAACTGTGCAATCCATTATTGATGAGCTTGAAAAGAAACTCCTATTCATCGCAGATGGACACCATCGCTATCAAACCTCTATTAATTATGCTCAGGAGAAACAGCAGCAAACAGGAAACAAAGAGCCGAACGCTTCTTTCAATTACATCATGGTTGTCCTCTGTAATATGTTTGATTCGGGGCTTTCGATCCTCCCTACACACCGATTTATTACGATGCCAGGAGTGAATTTTAATGATCTCAGTAAAAAACTTCAGCGATATTTCACCGTAGAAAAAAAAATTGTTGACGATAAAGAGAAAGACTATCAAAAACTTGGTAAAAAAATTATGAATGATATCAAGACTGATACAAACCATAAGTTCTCATTATATACGAAAGGTGTCTATTACATTCTCACTCTCAAAGATGATCATATCATGGATTCCAAAGCAAGCGATCATTCGAAAACATGGAGGACTCTTGATGTCTCAATTCTGCATAAGCTCATCCTGGAAGAGATCCTTGGGATAACTGAAAAAAACCTTGAAGATCATGTGAAATACACAAGGGTTGACGCGGAGGCAATTCAACAGGTTAACGAAGGGATTTACGATTTCTCTTTTCTCATCAACGCGACAAAGATTGACCAACTGAAGGCAATCGCAGACGCAGGGGAGCATATGCCTCAGAAATCAACGTATTTTCTACCCAAGATGCTCTCTGGCCTTGTAATGTACAAGATGTAATCAAAGAGAACAGAATCGCGTTTTGGTATTCTGCCAGAAAAAATTTATATACCGGAATAAAGAAAAGAATATCTGGTGAGGAAGGGAAAAAAGTATTCTCATGTTTCTTCTTCATATTTTTTCCCCTCCTTCCTCGCTGTTTTAATGCTGTAGTTTTATTGTTTCTTTTTTAAAACGGACAGGAAAAACAGATCACCCCGGGGTAGTCTACAAAATGATCCATAGGCAGTACTCAGGAGATATATATTATACGTGGCATCTTCAAACGGGTGTATAGTAAATCCCTTTTGTTTCATAAATGTTTGAATCACTTGGGTCGTTTCCTCAGGTGTTATCGTGCACACCGCATAGAAAAGATACCCTCCCGGTTTAACATTTCCTGCTGCTTGTGTCAAAATTGATGCTTGTGCTGGGGGAAAATCACCAACACCTTCTATGTATTTTACCTCGGGGTTTCTGCGTGCAGCACCCAGGCCGGTACAAGGTGCGTCAACCAAAACAAGGTCATATTTCTTTTCTGAAGGAATGTCTGTAATGTTAACGTTTGCATCATATTCATCGCATCGTTGTCTCAATATTGATCGTTTTGAATCATTCATTTCATACGCATCGATCTTCTTTTGATTTTTTGTCATTGATGCTAATGCAAGACTTTTTCCACCGTTTCCTGCACAAAAATCAAAAATGGTTTCACCAAGACCTGATGCAAGGAATGCAACGAGCTGACTGCTTTCATCTTGCACATGAGCAAAGGCTTGTTGGATGACTTTCGAGTACTTGCTTATTGAGGTGGTGAGAAGAGCAGTTGGAAGAAGAGATCGTTGGACCGCAAGATTCTCCTGTTCTAACATAGCGACAACTTCGTCGAGTGTACTTTTGTTGAGATTCACACAAAGTGTCGTGGGAGGTTTTTCGTTGAGTAACTCCGCCCAATCCCCATGGTCTTTAAGGATAGTAGCAACATAAGACGAACAAGAGTAACGATACTCAAACGGATACGAAGATGCGGTACCTTGGGATCCATCCAGAGCAAGTTTCAGATATGTTTGTGCAGAAGGTGCTAACCCACGAGTCGTTATGATATGTTCATAGAGTCGCTTCCATCGGACCACATCATGGACTAGTTCTGCGATTTCTTCTCGTTGTTTTTTCGATAAGCCAGACGAGGGAAGAATGTCACGTAAACAACGTGCCATGTTTCCTTTTTTTTGATACTTAGTAATAACGCTTATTGCAATTTTTTCTTCCATGAATTAGCCACCAGGTGACTCTTATTAATAAAGATTGTAAGGTCCGAGATTGGATAATATACTTGACATTGAACGCTCAAATACGAAAATGTCTCCTAATCAAAGCTTACGACTCAAAACGTTAATTTTTATATAAGTATATCGGACAAGTGTTCACAAGGTTCTAATGACGAAGTTTTTCGACGAATCAATGAGTAAAAAAGAAAACAGATTTTGTTCATCATTTACATGATCGACTGATTTAGATGTTCACCGTCCAATTTCCAAGTAATTCATTCGTAGGTATGTATTTTAATGTGACAGTAACATCTCCATTCGTGCCTAAGAAGATAATAGAATCACCAGCCATAGTATAGGTAGTAATTGTCGCTGTGATGTTAATCTTGGCTAACGCTTTAGTATTGGCGTCTTGAACCTGCCAGTTAGCAGGAGGTGTTGTTGTAATTGCTAGGTCGTTCCATTTTACATTAGAATCAATATATACAATTGTGAGCCTGTTTGTTGCAGAATCTGTGGAACACTCTATACTTGGTGTTTGGTTGGTTCCTTGTTGTCCTTTTTTTGTTAAAACGATAGTTACCGGATAACCATCCCTTTCTTCAACTATATTCAATGTTAAAATATTTCCATTGTTTGAAAATTCATAGGTATAACAAACTGTTGCATTATACAGACAGAGCTGAGTGCCGTTGACTTTCCATATGCCAACATTCTGCATAACACCAGCAGAAGGTCCTGTCTGTAGGGTGCTGTCATTGTTGAATTTCCAAAGAAACGGACTTCCTAATGTATTTTGTTCCCATTCTTCAACAAATCGACTATCCGCGCTGCTAAAAGAACCAGGTCCCCCTAGTAGGTATAATACGGGGATTAATATGATAACTACAACTACAATAATAGCCAAAATACCAAGTATCAATTTCTTCTTCATTTTCGGTGTTATTGGTAATGGCGTACATTTTTGATGTTCTTCATCTTGTTGTTGCTGTGGTGTCGGAGTTACTGGTTGTTCAACTTCTTTTTCCATGTTTTATTTCCCTCTCCTATAATAAAAAATTTATAACTAATCGTTCTTTAAAAACATATCCCCCGATCACATGATTCTTATTGATGTGCAAAGCATTTTTCTAGCAGAAGCTATTTAACAAACAAAAAATTCCGGTATGTGATAATTATGATTTCTCCCATAAACTTAAAGGATAAGATGCATGAAATTAGTAGCAAACATTGCTTGCCTATTAATATCGCACGGGTAAATGATCACGTCGTAAGAATGTCCTATGTGGATGGGGAATTTCATTGGCATAAACACACTAATCAGGATGAGCTTTTTTATATTTTAAAAGGTAAACTCGTTATCCAACTACGAGAACAATCCGATATAACTCTATCAGAAGGGCAGATGGCGATTATACCAAAGGGAGTTGAGCATTGCCCAAAAAGTGTCGAACCTTCCTATGTTTTATTATTCGAGCCTTCTGTGTTAAAACACGAGGAGACTAAGGTTTTTTAGGCCGAAATCAAATGGAAAAAAAGAAAGGGGATTCTTTAGTGCTCCTTTAGGTATCGTAGAATCGGGAATGCATTGGGGAATCGTTCAAACAACCACCTAACTATTGGAAAGTTGAAATTGAATGGTTTGTTTATTGGTGTTTTAAGATAGACGTCGATTTCACAATAGTCACTAGGGTCATCAGAATTGATAATTTTTATCTTACCAGTAAATACTTTATTTTTGTTTAGGGGAGCAATTACCAAGACTTGAACAGCAATCTGCCCCATCCCCGAAGTAATACCTGTTCCACTCTCAGGATCTATTGTCCAGACTCCCCAACTTGGTTTCTCATCAACCTCCCACGATAGCTCTGAATACAAATAGCCATTATTTTCAATTGTAAAACTACCAGTGATGGTTCCTCCCGGTGCAACATTTTCCCACTGTAATGACCCACCGCAGGAAAGATTCGGTGCTATATCTGTAGTCCACGGGTCAAAAAGGAATTTGCCATAAATTTCATCACCATGTCCATCCGGATTTTCTGTGGGATGATACGGGCCGGTTAAATCTCCCCACCAATTATGAATCGCATGTAAGTCAACATCGTGATATGTTGAACCATCAAACCAGGGTTCGCTTATCGCCCCATAACTATTGTCATGAATTTCATTGTAAATTATTTCTATGTTTTCATTGGGTACGATTTGAACTCCATGCATGTTTTCATAAATTTTATTATTCTCTATGAAAACTGTACTATTCATGCAATTATTGCTTGGTCCATAATATCTCCAATAGTCAACAATGATCCCTGCTGAACTCCAAGCAGCAGCCTGCGTGTTATCATGATTATAGATTTCATTTCCTTTAATTATTCCTATGCCGGGGTCATCAATTCCTTCGATTTCAATTCCATAATTTACCCAGTCATACAGATTATAAACTTGTCCTATTGGTGTAGAATTAAAAACACTTAAGATCATTCCCGTTTTTGCATACACTGCTATTCTACCATAATCTTTTATTCTACACTGAGAAATTGTTAACGATGATCCAAGTATATCTCTTACTGCTAAACCGTTCATATTTTGAATATTGTTTGCATCGATTTCACAGTCGTGTAATTCAGCATTTGAGTTTTGGAAAAAAATAGTAAAATCACGATTGGATGGAGTTGGATTAGTTCCTATGATATGAAATCCTTCTATGTGAATATTGTATGAATTATTTACAAAAACCACATTGTAGACATTCGCTAGATATGAGTTGTCATAGGCGAGTTGATTTCCGGTAACGATTGGTTCGTCTTCTCCGATAATATCAAGGGCATTTCTTCCTTCAATGATGAATACATCATAAATTCCTTCTTTTACATGGATTTTTCCAAAATCGTTAACATGGTCAATCCCATCTTGTATCTTGTCAAATGCATCGTATCCCCAGGTGTGACCATCATTATCTCCTCCAGCATAATAGTCATCGTCTATCCACACTTCAGGGGCGAGAGTTGAAAACATTAGAGGTATTTCTCCCTCCATTTCTTTTGAGTTTGTTTTTACATCATTTCCACTAACATTAGGTACGACACTCGTTGCTGCAAACAACACTATTATTCCAACGACGAATCCTTTTATCCAAATCTCATTTCACATTTTGTTATTCCTCCCCTGTTAAAACAGGTAAAAGTCGATATGATTTTATATCTTTTAAATGTTTGGAACGTAAATAGTAACAACAGCTTAGTAGATCTTTCCTTTTCTTATTGTTTTGTATAAGAATACATTCTAGCGGTTTTCTGAGAAAGCACTTTAAGGGTTGTTCCATTATTAGAAAACCCATAATCAAATAGATGCTGCGTTTTAGTACCATCCCTGGTTATGTTAACAATTAAATAATTTCCTGGATCTACTTCATAGGTTCCTGTGAAACCCAGTTGAGACGTCATAGTTCTATCCGAAAAAAACACAACGTTCTTTCCGAGATCTAAAAGTGCGTTATCATCATCTGTTACCCAGGTTCCAACAAATTTAGCTTCTTCGGTATTTAACGGCTTACTCTGTTGATTGCATCCACTTAACCCAACACAAACAAGCAGAACAATGATTCCTATTTGGATTATTTGTTTTTTCGTAGACTTTTTCCCCAAATATGATTTTTAATCAATTTCTTCTTTAAAAACATATCTTTAGAACCATAAGTATTGACACGGTTTTAAGATACTAAGGTTTTTTATGCATAGCTAAAGGAAAAATAAGAGGAAAGAAGTGTAGATGATTTAGGTAATTTTGGGAGGAAACGGTCTTTTTTCCTATGTAAAAGCCATAAAAAAACGAAAGTCATATAAACCAGAATTAACAATTGTTAAGTAAGGACGTGTAAATATGAGGAAGCATGCATTTTCATACTTTTTCCTTTTGCCTCTGTTTATCTAAATACCTTTC
>DATLAF010000092.1:0-11173 GCA_035527635.1 Thermoplasmatota archaeon
TTATCTTGGAAGACACTTTTTACAAGCGGGATGAACGGCTTCCAATCAATCTGTTGTTTCATCAGTTCTAAACGATCCCCAAGACCCTTCACTTTTTGGTAATGCTGTTTCAATATAAATTTGTCAAAACTCACCTTCATCACTCTTGTTAATAAGAGAATCTGTGATGGTCAGATATATGTTTCTATGAGGGGTTATTCAAAACCCTCAATAACGTCATCTCTGCTTATTTTTCTTTTTTACTGAAAAGATCTTTGAAAAAAGCATAGATATATCGGATAATCAGAGCTTTTTTATATTTCGTCAAACTGATTTGCCCACCGGTAACACCAATAATAAGTCGGGCGAATTTCTTGTCACGCATCATTAATCGTACTATTTTTTCAGAGTCCTTCCCCCATTGGTTATTAAACCTCCCGAGGGCCTTAAGGTCTTTTCCGAAATCATCCATCCATAAGGTCTGATACCTTGATAAGAAATGGTGACTCAGGTCGCCTGCCTTTAATCCGTCTGTGATGACGTTTGCAGCGATGGACCCGGAGGTCATCGCATAGTAAATACCTTCACCGGTGATCGGGTTGATGAACCCTGCCGCATCACCGCAGAGCAGTACGCGATCACCACAGGTGTTCTCCAACGGAAAAATTGGAAGGGTGGCTCCTCTTAGATTTTCAATAGGGAACTCTGCGGGGAGTAATTTTTTTTCCTTCATGACCGTAATCAACGCTTCATAGGTCTCTTTTAAGGGGATTTTCGGTCTTGCTTTCGAAACAGCAGATTGGAATTCACCGATTCCAATATTCACACAGTTCTTCTTCGGAAACACCCAAGCGTACCCCGCGATCCCATGTGCTTTAATGAACAGATAAATGAGATGTTTCTTTGTAAAAAATCTTGTAAGTTGCTTTGGCGTCATCGGTTGTTCCTGCATGAGAGCGACGCAGATAACCTCAAGTTGTTTGCATAAATTCGTTTTCTCAGCCACAACACTATGCATTCCATCGCAACCAATCACCACCTGGGATTCCATGGTTTGTCCATCGTCGAGCATCACTGATACTTTCTCTTTTTGAACAACAACATCGACGACTGATCGCCCATTGAGAAAAACCGCCCCTGCTTGTTTGGCAAGCGACAGGAGGCCAAAGTCAAAGTCTTTTCGAAGCACCATCATAAGAAATGGTTTTTCCCTAATGAGATCAAATTTGTATCGAAGGGAGGATGAATACGTCGAACTCCCATAGGAGATCGAATCAATGAATGGTTGGATATAAGGAAATCGTTTCTGTACACGAGTCGGAAGGCCACCACCACAGGGTTTTTCTCGCGGAAACGTTGCTTTGTCAAGAAGGAGAACCTTAATTCCTTTCTCCGCAAGGTTTTTTGCAGCGGTCGAACCCGCAGGCCCGGCACCGACAACGATAACATCATAGTCCATAGCACAACCAACGTCGTTTATTACATCCGGAAGACACCAGGCTTCCAATCAGGGATCGGAGCATTCAACGACGCAGATATTCCCAGGCCAAGGACCAACCGTGTGTCTACCGGGTCGATAATACCATCATCCCAGATGCGAGCAGTACTATAATACGGGTTGCCTTCTTCTTCGTATTTTTTCATGATCGGGTCGGTCAGTTCCTTTTCCTCTTTCTTCGTCATTTCAATACCTTTTCTCCAAAGCTGGTCCCGTTTCACTGTAAGAAGCACGGTCGCAGCCTGCTGACCGCCCATGACTGAGATACGCGCATTCGGCCACATCCACAGCTGCCGGGGGCCATACGCCCTACCGCACATCCCGTAGTTCCCCGCACCAAACGACCCGCCAATGATCACCGTGAACTTGGGTACCTGCGCACAGGTCACCGCAGTGACCATTTTTGCTCCATCTTTTGCTATCCCACCAGCTTCGTATTTCCTACCGACCATAAAACCGGTGATATTCTGTAAAAAAACCAACGGTATCTTTCGTTGGCAACATAGTTCAATGAAATGAGTCCCTTTCAACGCTGACTCTGAAAACAACACTCCATTGTTAGCAAGAATCCCAACAGGGTAGCCCATGATCCGGGCAAACCCGCACACAAGAGTCGTGCCATACAAAGATTTGAACTCATGGAATCGTGATCCGTCGACGATACGAGCAATGATCTCCCGAACTTCAAAAGGTTGCCGTGGGTCTTTGGATAAAATCCCATAGATTTCTTTGATGTCATAGGCAGGTTCCTCAGGGTTTTTGATGTCCAAGTGGGTTTTCTCAGGTCTGTTTAAATTTTCTACGATGTTTCGACTGATTCGTATCGCATCATGATCATCTAATGCGTAATGGTCTGCAACCCCACTTTCACGACAATGCACGTCAGCACCACCGAGTTGCTCTGCAGTGACTTCCTCCCCGGTTGCTGCTTTCACTAAGGGTGGACCACCTAAAAAAATGGTCCCGGTACCTTTCACAATGATGGTTTCATCAGACATCGCAGGAACGTACGCACCTCCTGCGGTGCAGGATCCCATGACTGCGGCGATTTGTGGGATTTTAAGAGATGACATCTTTGCCTGGTTGTAGAAAATCCGTCCAAAATGCTCCCGGTCGGGAAACACCTCATCTTGCATCGGTAGAAACGCACCACCAGAGTCAACGAGATAAATACAGGGGAGGTTGTTTTCCATAGCGATTTCTTGTGCGCGTAGATGTTTCTTCACGGTGATAGGATAGTACGTCCCACCAGTCACGGTCGCATCGTTAGCGACAATGACGACTTCCCTGCCATGAATAATACCAATACCGGTGACAATACCAGCGGCAGGTGCCTTATTATCATACATGTTATACGCAGCAAGAGTATTAAACTCTATAAATGGGGACTCTGGGTCAAGCACCGCATCAATGCGCTCACGCGCAAGCATCTTCTTACGGGATTTATGAAGCTTGACTGCATCATCACCACCTCCTTTCATCACGGTGGCAATTTTTTCTTTCATATCCTTTACAAATTTTTCATAATGCGTGAAGTTTTCCTTATATTCCTTACTTGAAGGATTAATCGTACTCTCAATGACTTCCATCTTCCTACTCTCCTTTTTTTATCTCAGCAGTAAGCTGACCAATCTCAATTTGATTTTTTTCCTTAAAATGAATCTTTTCCACTTTCCCGTCATATGGTGCACGTATCAGATACTCCATTTTCATTGCCTCAATAATCAGGATTACATCATCTTTCTTCACCGATGATCCCTCCTTGATTTTCACTGAGACAACCGTCCCAGAGATCGGTGAATGCAGGTCCCCTTCTTTTTTCTCTGTGGTTTTCCTACCGGTTAGTTCAATCCGTTTTACTTTGAAGACGTTTCCATCAATAAAGATAAACTTGTTATCATCCCCCTGTGAGATGATGCTTTTGATAACTCGGTCACCAAGTTGAATGAAGAGCTGCCCTGGTTTCAGCTCCGTTGCTGTCACCGTATATTCATTATTATCATACACGATAAAAAATTGATTCTCCCGACGTTCAACGGTCACGTTATACACATGGTTGTTATGTTCGTAGTTGATGAACATGATTAGACCCCCATTCTCCAACGTCCCACATGCTGCCAGGGGGAATGTGGATCTGCTTCTTTGTATCTGACTACCTCCTGCCTCTGGGTGTGTAACGAGTCATACACCGCAAGGGAGATAAGGGCATCAAGGGGAAGACCTTCCTTAGTCACCATCCAATCATGGAAATAATCATTGATAAAATGCGTAGTGATATTTCCTTTTCTAAACTCAGGATGCTCAAGAATCTTTTTTAAAAACGAGATATTCGTGGTGACACCTAATACGATGTAATGGGAAAGTGCCCAGATCATTTTATTGATACTCTCCTCCCGATTTTCACTGTTCACCGTGAGTTTTGCAAGCATCGGATCGTAATAGGAGCTGACATAAAAGTTTGTCTCAACACCAGTATCATTGCGTATGTTTGGTCCTATTGGAATTTCGACTTTTTCAAGGGTTCCGATACTTGGAAGAAAACCATTTGACGGATCCTCTGCATAGATACGACATTCCAACGCATGACCACGCTGGAATACATCATGTTGTTTAATGGTTAGTTCCATGCCACTTGCAATACGAATCTGCCATTTCGCTAAATCAATACCGGTTGTCGCTTCCGTAATGGGATGTTCAACCTGCAGACGCGTGTTCATTTCCATGAAATAAAAATTATGTTTACCATCGACCATGAACTCTATGGTACCTGCGTTTGTATATCCAACAGCTTTGGCAGCGGCAACCGCTGCTTTTCCCATGACTTCACGCAGCTTAGGTGTCATCGCTGGCGAGGGGGTTTCTTCGATGATCTTCTGATGTCGACGTTGAATCGAACACTCCCGCTCAAACAGATGAATCACATGACCATGTTCATCAGCAAGAATCTGAAACTCAATATGACAGGGTTTGTCGATATACTGTTCAAGAAAAACAGAATCATTGCCAAAGGCAGATTTTGCTTCTCTCTTTGCACTCTCGATTGATTGCTCAAGCTCAGATTCCGCTTGAACAATACGCATTCCCTTGCCACCACCCCCTGCAGTTGCTTTTACTAACAGAGGAAACCCTATTTTGTTGCCTTCCTTTATTAAGGTCTCTAAATCCTGTTTTACTCCGTTATACCCAGGTATGACCGGAACATCTGCTTTTGCGATTGTTTTCTTCGCCTCAATTTTGTCACCCATCAATCGGATAACTTCCGGAGTCGGTCCGATGAATTTAATACCTGTATCAGCACAGGCTTTTGCAAAATCTGGGTTTTCCGCTAGAAACCCATACCCCGGATGAATCGCCTCAGCACCGACACGCTGGGCATTTTCAATGATTTTTGCGATATTCAGATAACTTTCTGAAGGAGTAGGATCTCCAAGGTTAATGGATTCATCTGCTATCTGCACATGTGGTGAATTCCGATCGACGTCAGAATACACGGCAACGGTTTTAATGCCCATCTCCTGGCAGACTTTGATGATCCGTACAGCGATCTCCCCCCGATTTGCAATCAATATTTTCTTAAACATGATGTTTACCTCTTCCAGTTCGGTTTTCGTTTCTCAAGGAAAGCAGTGATTCCCTCTTGGC
Organism: Thermoplasmatota archaeon; assembly: GCA_035527635.1. Lineage (GTDB taxonomy): Archaea > Thermoplasmatota > E2 > DHVEG-1 > DHVEG-1 > SM1-50. The sequence continues at coordinate 5,120 of DATLAF010000092.1, forward strand.
CTTCTTGCGAAACCCGAAGCTCAGAGATTTTCTCAACTGTTAGTTGTTTATATTTCTCAACATCCATTTTGATAAAATTATCTATCAACTGTTTAATCTCCTTAATCGCATGAGGACCAGATGAGCGAACATGTTCAACAACGGAATGAACCGTATCATCAAGTTTCTCTGATGGGACTATCAGATCAATTAATCCGATTTCATTTGCTATTGCCGAATCAAAACGTTCACCAGTGATAAAGAAACGACGCATGTCCGCAGGTTTCATGCGAGCTGCGACAAATGTCGAAATCACGGCAGGGATAATCCCAAGCTTCACTTCACTGAATGCAAATTTCAGTTCAGGAACTGTTATGGTGATATCACACACAGCAAGCAGTCCAATACCGCCTCCAAACGCATGGCCGTTGATCCGACCAATCACTGGTTTAGGACATGAATATAAGGTCTCATACATATCGAGGAGACGGTGACTATCGTTCTTGTTTTCCTCCCTTGAAAAATTCACCATCTGTTTCATCCAGGTAAGATCTGCTCCCGCGCAAAATGATTTCCCGTTCCCCGTAAGGATTACTGCAGTCAATGAATCATCATCTGAGATTTGTTGAAAACACCTTGTTAGTTCGTTCATAAGCATCTCATTCATCGCATTATGAACATCTGGTCGATTCAATGCCACTGTGGCAACATCGTCTTTTTTCGTATAGAGAAGGGTTTCATAGTTCATCTGGCTACCTCCCCTTGGGACTGTATCGCACTCATAAGAAGTTACTACATAAAGGTTTGCATAAATTTATCGACAATTGCCGATTTCTCCTCTATGTTCCTTTAAAGATTGGTTTGCGTTTTTCCACAAAAGCGGTTACGCCTTCTGTGAAATCCTCTGTTCCCGCGGACCACGCTGCAGTCTTGCTTTCCAGTTCCAGATGGGAAATCATATCGTTATCCAGACTTTTATTAATCAACATCTTGGCTTTTCCAACAGCGATCGGAGGCAGTGACCGAAATGCAGATACAAGTTCTTCAACAGCGACATCGAGTTTTTCTGCCTCAACCACTCTATTAACAATGCCAAGATGATAGCCGTCTTCAGCAGTAAACGTCTTCGACGTCAAAATATACTCACATGCTCGCTGATATCCAATAACTTTTGTGACAAACTGTGTCCCACAACCTGGCGCAAGACCGATACCAATGAACGCAGCACTCATCTTTGCTCCCTTTACGGCAATAATCATATCACAGGCAAGAGCAAGTGACAAACCAGCACCAAACGCAGCCCCGTTCACCGCAGCGATGACCGGTTTTTCCATACTCCGAATTTCAATGACACACCGATGGATCGCCCTGGTGAGATCCCGAAGGAATCTCGATTTATCCTTGGCAGCATACATTTCCTTGACATCACCACCGCCACAAAATCCTTTCCCGGTTCCCTGAAGGACCACGGCATATATTTCGTTATTCTGAGCCACAATCTGGAGTACATCATACAGTTCATGGCCGAGTCTCATGTCAAAAGAGTTTAAACGATCAGGGCGATTTAACGTGATATACGCAACCCGGTCGTTGATAGCGATCTGAAGAGTTTCGTAGTTCATCACTCGTTAGGAAACACACAAAAGCTTTTAAATGTTAAGAGGAACGTTCATAAGAAAACACATCTAAGTTGATTTTATGAGTTTGTTTCTCTTAATGAAATTATACAATATGCACCATGAGACAGAGGCAACTCCAATAAATGCAGCTATAAAAAAATCTATGAAATTTATCGGTGAAAAATGGAAAAGATCTCGAAGAGGTGGGACCAAGAGTATTAGTACAAGACTCAGCATCGCGCCAGTAACAACAAATAATAACGCTTTATTTTTTGAATTGAAAGTTTTTAATAAACCGCGTGATCCAGAGAGATTGACGATAATTAGCATGATATTTGCAATTACCAATGTGGCAAATGAGAGTGTTCGAGCCGGGTCCTCATTTGCAGGATTACCATGATAAAACCATAGGAATGTACATATCACTGCGACAAGGACATTAAGTCCTTGTATAAAGCTAGTGACAAAATTTTTTCGCCCAAACAAACGTTCTTTTAGCTTTCTGGGGGGACGGCTCATAATGTTTTTCTCTTCAGGTTCGGCCTCAAACACTGTCGAACACGCAGGATCAATAATCAATTCAAGGAATGCGATATGAGCTGGTAACAAAATCAATGGTAATCCCACTAAAACGGGGATTAGAGCCATCCCTGCGATAGGAACATGAACAGAAAAAATATAACTGATTGATTTCCTAATATTATCAAAAATTCTTCGCCCCAGACTTACTGCGTGTACTATAGATGAGAAGTCATCATTTAATAACACAATCGCTGAGGACTCACGAGCGACATCGGTGCCTCTTTCACCCATGGCAATACCAATATGTGATGATTTCAACGCAGGAGCATCATTGACACCATCTCCAGTCATTGCAACTATTTCACCGTTTGCCTTAAGAGCATCAACTATCGCTAATTTTTGTTCAGGAATGACACGGGCAAAAATATTAATGGTTTTGATTTTCTCCCGAAGTTCCTCCTGATTCATCTGTGCAAGTTCAGAACCGGTAATGAATTCCTCAGAGTTTTGCAAACCTATTTGCCGTGCGATATGCTGAGCGGTCCCAGGGTAATCTCCGGTGATCATGATCATTCTCATGCCTGCAGTATAGCATTCTTCTAATGAAGGGGCAACGGTTGATCGAACCGGATCAACAAACCCAAGCAATCCAACAAATTCAAATTCAAAATCATGCTGTATCTCAGGTAATGAATCTTCAGGGAAGTTTGATTTTGCTACCCCAAGGACACGGAGACCTTTGTCCGTCATTTGTTTCACATATACGTGTAAATCTTTTATCTGCTCTTTGCTGAAATGACATAAATCTGCGATAGCTTCTGGTGCGCCTTTTGCCGCAATTACATGTTTTCTTTTATCAGCAGATTCCCAAACGTTTGAAAGGGCTAACAAGTGCTTAGAGAGAGGATACTCACGAACTAGTTTCCAGTTTTCATGAACGTGTTCTGTATTGGAAAGAAATTTTTCGGTCGTGTTTTTTATTTCTTTTTCAATCGGATCAAACGGGTCTTTCTGACTTGCGAGGTACCCGAACTCTAAGAGATCATGAAAGCACTCAGGTAATGGTTTATCCTCATTTTGCTGTATATCATAGGATTGATTTTCGCAATAGAGAGAATTTAAAATCATTTTATTCAGCGTTAAGGTCCCTGTTTTATCCACGCATAACACTGTAGCAGCACCAAGCATCTCAATTGAGGCTGTGTTTCTTGTAAGTACATGTCGTTTGGACATCCGCCAGGCACCTAAACTCATAAATATCATCAGAACGACGGGGAACTCTTCTGGGAGAATTGCCATGCTTAAACTCAGGCCAGCGAGGAATCCAACAATCCAGTCTCCTCGAGTTATCCCATAGATAATGATGACAAGGCTACACAGAATAAAACCGCCGATAGCGAAATTTTTCACTAACAAACCTGTTTCTTTCTTTAGGTGAGTTTCTTCTGTTGTAATTTTCTGTAAAGCTTTACCAATTTTGCCCATTTCCGTTTGATTACCTATACTGATGACTTTGGCAATCCCATGACCCTGAACAACCAACGTTCCTGAGAAGACAAAAGGTAAATCATCTCCACCAGGTTTTGTAACGGACATAGTTCCATCCCATTCTGATTTTCGTACCGCAAGGGATTCACCAGTAAGAAGCGATTCATCAATTGAAAGATTCGAAGAGAAAATAACGACTGCATCAGCGGGAACACGGTCCCCTTCCCGAAGAATAATATAATCTTCTCGAACAACCTCACATCCAGGGATACGTTTTTGCCGTCCGTCTCTTATGACAAGTGCACGTGGGCTAGACAGATTTTTTAACGCCTCTAACGCACGTTCTGTTTTTCTTTCTTGATAAAACGTAATCCCGACAACGACAAAAATAAAAATAAATAACATAAGAGCGTCTTGCTTTTCTCCTAAGATGATATAGATAAGACCGGCACCAAGTAAGAGTAACAACATTGGTTCAAGGATGACATGTAGCAAAATAATGAAAATATGCTGTTTTTTCTGCGAAGGAAGTTCGTTATATCCCTCGTCCTTTAACCGTTTCTGTGCCTCTAACTCAGATAGACCTGTAATTGCCTCAATATCTTTTTCATTCGTTTTTTCTATATGTCTTTGATGTGGTGTCTTCATTGATGAACAGGGGAACTGGTATCCTCGATATAGGTTTTTTGATTTTAAAAAAAAAAGGAAAAGAAGGAAATCCTAAATTACTCGGGGGGATATCCACCGATTTTCAGGGTTGGATCACCAAGGAGCATGAACTCCTCAACGGTAAAGTCATCACCGGGTACATCGGTGATGTATGCGTTCTGCATCCCGGTTATCATCTCCCCAAGGTACTGGCTGCTATTATATAAGGCGAAGAACTCAAGGGACATTTTCCCAGCACCTTCATCGATACCACCAAATGCGGTACGGGTTGCTCCAATGGTCGCAATTGCACCACCATTCTCATGATTGACAAATGCCCATGCGTAGCAAGGAATCCTTTTTGAAGTATTTACATTCAAGATCTTCGCTAAAATATTTAAGATCCGATATTGTCGATAGTTGAGGAAATCTTGGAGGACAAAATCGATTTTTGCGGTAAGACATGCGTCGAAAAACATAATGGGGAGCTTATATTCGTTCTGGAGATCCTTGATATAGGTCGTGAAATAATATTTCATCTCCAGGCCAGTTGGAGTATACGTGCCCATTCCATGTTCAAACCCATGACCAGAATAGTCAAGGAATCCAGCACCTTCCGTGATAGTATTCGAAATGGTGCGTCGATTAAAATTACCTTTCGAGGTCCAGATAACCTTTGGTGTAAATTGCGGCATCAATCCCATGACAAGTTGATTGATATCCTCACCATCATTTCCTGGTGACCAACGAAACGTGTTTCCTCCAATAAAAATCATGGTGTTAAACCAGTCGCTGCCATAGGTTTCAGTCTCATAATGGATGATTTTATCGACTGTTATGGTGACATCTTCAAGAGAGGCACAAGCAAGCCTGCCAAGATGAACATCAGGGTAGAGATCCACATGATCACTTGATTCACCAAACTGATTATTGTTATTGCTATCCCAACTAGAAAAATTCCCCGAAGCGTCATAGATGTCAGAATAATACAAATCAGTAATCATCTCCTCATCCCAATTCCATAGACTCACATAGCTTCGTCGTATAGGAAGTTTATCAACACCGCCAACGAGCAAAACAGAGGTGATAGCATCCGCTTCAATCGCATCTTTAATAGCATATTTAATCTGCTCAGGGAGGTCCCGACCCGTTGAATGAGCAGCGATCCACTCCAAAGTCATGAGGGTTGTCTCAATGGTATGTTGATTTTTATGATCAACAAGGGGTTGTAGTGCTGCAGTGAATTCCTCAGGAGCGATGATCAATAATTTAGTATCGGTTGAGAGACTGAAGGGATTCTTTGCTTGTTCATAGGTGACTGTTATCTTCACACTCGGACTAAAAAGAAGACTATGTTGATCAGGTGAATAGAGTAAAGGATAATATCGAACCGACAGAAGGACAACATGTTCATTTCCATTCAGACCAGCACCAATCTGATAATCCAAACGAGATGAGGGATAGGTATTCGTTCCCGAATAAACCACTTCGTTTTTTACCAACTTTTCATCAGACAGGGTTCTCAGTGTACCAGAAACCGGTGTTGGTTGAGCTGCTGGACGTATCTCCTTTGTAAGCTCTAGTATCTGAACAGAAGAAGGAGTAACGGAGACATCCTTAATAGTCGTTCCAAAAGGAAATGTATATAGTTTTGTGTACACGGGTAACACAGGATTACCAGGGATTGCCGCGTAGGAAGTTGCCTCTGCAATCTGTACAGAAAAATAATCATTTTCTGTCATAATCACTGGTACAGAGAATTGTATTTCTTCTTGAACAGACATTTCTGTGCCCTGAA
>DATLAF010000093.1:0-6623 GCA_035527635.1 Thermoplasmatota archaeon
ACACTCCCACTAGGAGAATTGGTAGTACTCTCATCATATTTTTTCCCTTATTATATTATTTTACTACTCTTATACCGCACATGGTATATAAATTTTCGTTGCCTCAAATGTGTACAATCAATAAAAAAGAGATACGAAATATTATATAAAACAAACCTTATTTCCGACCAGATTACATCCATGGAAGAAAACACGTACGATTACATTACTGTCGAACAGAAATGGCAAAACAAATGGTTCGAGGCAAACATCAATGTCGCTAGAAAGGAAAAACAAAAGAAGTTTTTCCTTCATTTTGCGTATCCAGGTGTCTCCGGATACCTTCACGTAGGACATATGCGTGGATTTACCTACTGCGATGTTATCGCCCGATATAAACGCATGACAGGGTATGATGTTTTATATCCCGCAGGATTCCACGCATCAGGGATTCCCTCTGTTGGTTTTGCAAAAAAGGTAGAAAGGCAGGATGAAGACACAATTAAACTGTTAAAACAAAACGGGTGCACAGAAGAGTTTATTAAAAAACTAACTGACCCCATCGAAGTCGTCAATTACTTCAGTAAAGTCTATGTAGATGATTACTGGAAACGATTTGGTTTCCTCATCGACTACACCAGATTGATGAATACCATTTCTGAGGGATATAAGAAATTTATCCAATGGCAGTTTCATAAACTCCATGAAAAACATCTTCTGATCCAAAAGCCACATTATGCGCCCTATTGCCCAAGTTGTGGACCGGTCGCAGTAGACAAATCAGAAACCGACGTCGCCCAGGGAGGTTCTGCAGAGATCCTTGATTTTACTGTTCTGAAATTCGCACTTAAAGATGGGATGATTCTGCCTGCAGCGACCCTTCGACCTGAGACCATCTTTGGCGTCACGAACATGTGGGTAAACCCCACTGTCGAATATCACCTTGCTCAAGTAGATAATGAAACATGGGTTTGCTCTCAAGAATGCATACAAAAACTCTCGTATCAATACGATACTGTTCACCCCTTGAAGAAAACCATTAATGGTAAAGATTTGGTAGGAAAAACATGCATCGTCCCAGAAATAAACAGGGAAGTCCCGATTCTTGCTGGTGTATTCGCAGACCCAACCGTTGCCACCGGAATCGTCATGTCAGTACCGGCCCATGCACCCTATGATTGGATCGCTCTCGTCGAATCAAAAGAAAAAATCGAGGCAATTAAAATCATCGACGTCAAAGGATTTGGTGACAACCCCGCAAAGGAAGCATGTGAGCAACTTCATATTCATAGCCAGACAGAAACAGAAAAGCTGAACGAAGCAACCGATCTTGTGTATAAAAAGGAATTTCACACCGGTATCTTGAATGATAAATGCGGTCAATATGTTGGGATAAAAATCTCTGAGATTAAAGACACGGTGAAAAACGATCTTATCAAGAAGAATCTCGCGACCACGATGAAAGAATTCTCTGAATCGGTCATCTGTCGATGCAAAGAAAACGTTATGATAAAACAAATACCGGATCAATGGTTTATTAAATATAGCGACACACATCTCACCCAAGAATCAAAAAACTATGTAGCAACCATGCATATTTATCCACAAGAATACAAAGAGGAGCTTCCTAAAATCCTTGATTGGTTCGGAGATCGTGCCGCGATACGGCGTGGGTCTTGGCTTGGGACCGAGTTTCCCTACAAAAAGGACTGGATCATCGAACCAATCTCAGATTCAACACTGTATCCTGCGTACTATATTCTTTCATCATATGTGAACCAAAAAAAGATGGCTGTTAAGGAGATGACCGATGAATTCTTTGACTACGTTTTCCAGGGAATCGGGTCCCCAAAGCATACGCTCTGGCAGACCATCAAATCTGATTTTGATTACTGGTACCCTGTTGACATAAATCTCGGTGGAAAAGAACATAAGACGGTTCATTTCCCCGTCTACATCATGAATCATGTTGCGATCATGCCGGAGCAGAAACGTCCCCAAGGGATTTTTGTGCACTGGTGGGTGACACAAAAAGGAAAAGAAAAAATCAGTAAATCGAAAGGTGGCGCAGAACCAATCGTCGAAGCAGCGGTCACCTATGGTGTCGATGCAATGCGCCTATATTATTTACATATCGGGTCACCATTTGTTGATATCGAATGGGACCCTGAAACCGTACTCAAATATAAAAACCGGATAATAACTATCTGGAAACTTGTCCAACAAATCTCTTGTATAACAGACATACAACAAGAGAATCTTGATAACTGGTTGAAAAGCAGTCTACAACGTAGCATACAGAAAGTTCTTACCGCGTTTGAAACGTTAGACCTTAGAGTAGCTTCCAATGAAATCTTTTTTGAAATTCAGAAAGACCTCCAATGGTATTTGAGACGAGGAGGATCAAATAAAAAGTTACTCGAACAGTTTGTTCGTACATGGATTCTGCTTATGACGCCTATTACACCACATCTGGCTGAAGAACTCTGGAAGACGCAGGGATTTAACCATTTCGTATCCAATGAATCGTATCCGAAGTTCAATTCCCAGGAGGTTTCTGAAAAAGATGAGGTAGGAGAGTACCTTCTTATCAGAGTCATCGACGATGTTAACGAAATCATCAAGGTCACAAAGATTTCTCCTAAAAAAATCTGTATCTACACATCGCCATCATGGAAGCAGGAAATTTTCAGGAAAGCATTAGACCTTGCTGCTCACGATAGCCTCAACGTCGGTCAGGTGATTAAAGATACTTTAGCGAATCCTTCAATGAAACCGCTCGGCCAACAGGTGTCTCAATTTGTGGCGAAGATCGCCTCGGAGATAAAAATGCTCAGCGAGATTGATCGTAGTCGTTTTATAATTCAGATAGACGAAAAACAACATCTCTCTGATGCAAAAACATATCTCATTAATGTTCTTCATTGCCCGGTTGAGATCTACAGTGCTGATGACACAAATCTCTACGACCCGGCAAAGAAAATAAAGTTCGCCATTCCCTTACGACCGGCAATTTATATTGAATGATATGGAAGAGTATGGCAAAAAAATATGTCCGAGTATGCCCGGAATGTCAAAGCACGGATACACGGCCAGACATGTCAGCGGACTCTTACTCCAAAGGACTTCTTAATCAATGGCAATGTAACAGCTGTGGGTACAGCGGATTGTTTTTCCCTGAATACCGTCTTGAAGATCTAAAAAAGATGAGGAAAAAATAATAAAAAATTCCTTTGTTATTTTCTTTTTCTCCATTTGATATAGAGAATCATGCTGATGAGTACAAGGACGATGACCAGACCAACTAAGACAAGAACAAGTGTGGTTGGGAATGAGACAATATTTATAATTAACACCTTAGATTCTATGGCATTCCCCGCGTAATCGCTAGCATTGATTTTCACTGCGTAATACCCATCTCCATCAGTGGCTTTAAAATTCCATTCATACGGAGGAGTATTGAGGATATTCCCATATGTTGTCCAGTTTGTCCACCTCGAATTATCCTCAGAGAAACGGTAATACAAAAACGCTTTATTGATACCGCTACCGTTGTGATCATTACCTAGCCCTGACACCGTAAAGTTATTCGCCAGGCTCATTTCTGTTTCTAACGAAGGGGTGTCAATTGTCACAATCGGTGCTGAGGTATCTTTTCGGATGATAATTGCTTGATTATTATTGGTGACCGATAAGGTGTTTCCCAATGTATCATTGATTCTGAAATACAAGTAGTAGACCTCATCTTCCTTCATTAGATCCCAATATTCCTGCTTTAGGCTCCAAGAATGACCAACATCATTGGTGTTATAATTACTTGAATTTACATGGGAGGCAATGGTGGTCCATACCGTCTCAATATTCGGTCGATATTGAATAGTATCTAATCGGAAATCATCAGAAAAACTCACAGAAAACCTAGGGAGCTCATTAAACCAGAGTGTTTCTCCTGAGTAACTAGGGTAATCTGGTTTCATCCAGTCATATATGAAGGAGGCATCTCCTTGTGTTGGGAATTCCTCGACGTTTCCTGCGTTATCGGTAGCAATCGTGCAGACCTCAAAATACCCACCACGTTGATTTGGATGTTTGGTGAAATTAAAGTCCCAATGTGGTGATGTTTGGGCTGAGTTTGCGAAATACACCCAAGTTCCTGAGAAAACCCCAGTAGAGGAGTACCGATAATAGAGTTCGACAAGTTTGACTCCACTTGCATCAGTTCCGTTATCATATGAGGTGGCATTAATCCAAATAAATTTAGCTGTTTCGTTATAGCGTGGTTTTATTGATTGTTTGAATATATAGGAATTAGGAGCAATGATATCCTGTTTGATAGCGATGAATTTCGTCGCGGTGTTTCCTGCTAGGTCTTTGATGCTAAAAGTAATACTTTTCAAGGCTGTAATATTAAGATAATCAGGTATGCTGGAAAGATTAGCAGTAAGATTCTGTATCAGTGTTGTTCCATTCGCACCTGTACAAAACGCAGCATACGAATTGGTATAGGTGAGATTATTGAGGATATATTGGATGGTATATCGTGCTGAATTAATCAGGAGACCTGTTTGATTATCTTTTACTCTGATGCTAATTTGAGGAACCACAACATTCAACCATCCAGTAAAAGATGGTGTAATGGTTTTAATGTCCAGAAATGGAGGGATGGTGTCTTCTATAAAAGTAAGTGCCCATCTGAGTAAGTTAGGGTTATTTGCTGAAATATTTTTTGTAGTGAAATCCGCACGTAATCGGATGGTTCTTGGAAGGGTCAATGTACTTAACAGAAGAGACGATCCATTTGTTACATTTTTGAGGACATTGTTGTTTTCGTCAATGAGTTTAAAGGAAATTTTACTAAACGTCTTGTTATAAGAGGTAAAATCATAGAATCGATCCCACCAGTATGACTCTGGTATTTTGATAAGTATAGACATAATAGAACCATTGATTTCCTGCGAAGGAGTCTTGTAGGCCCCAAAGCTATACATATTACTATTTTCGTCTGCGACAAAGAGTAATCCGTTTGATACGATAGGAGAACCAAGGACTTGGGATCGTACCCCATCTTGAAAAAATGTTTGAACACTCCATGTTATTTTATGAGTTGTTGTAGAAATTCCGATGATTTGAACATCATTTTTATTTGTAGAGGGAATTCCGATGTACACATAACCATCTGCGTACACAGGAGAAGAAATCAAACTTTGAGGTGAAGAAACAGTACGAGAATAAATAGGAGTCGCCCAAAGTTGTGTACCATCTGAAGCATGAATAGCAAAAAGCGTTCCGTTCGGGGAGGCTACATACAAAACATCGTTAAACACCGCTGGAGTTGAATCACCCACGTTGCTGTAATCTAAAATCGAATCACAAACCGTTTTATTCCACAGCATGCCCCCATTTGTAAGATTTAATGCATAGATTTTTGTTTTTAACGACAGGGTAGTTTTCGAGGTAGCTGTAATAAAAACCATGTCTTCATAAATCACAGGGGACGCGTATCCTACAGAACCGATTTTTTTACTCCAGAGTAACGTACCATCCAGATTAAAAGCATTAATACTATTGTTATCCGAGGAGCTACACCCAGCGATAACGATATCAGATGAAAGAGATACCGCAGGGGTTGAGTAACTTGGTGTTGAAAGTGCTGCTTGCCATGTTTTGTTTTCGTTTTTAAGATCTATTGCCAATAATTTATTGTTACTGTATCTATTGTTTTCATCTAAATAAATTCCAGTATCACCACCCCATGAGGTAATAAAAAGTTTATCTCCAGCGATAACAGGTGAAGCGAAGTAACATATTGGAATATTATTGTTTGTATAATCCCAGATCGGGGACTTGGAAATATTCTCTCTTGGAAGGGCATAGATATGATTAACAAGCCCACCGTCACCGGTTTTTCCTGTTGCTACGATAACATAGTCTTCAGTGACCGCAGGTGAATTAACAATATCATAATCGAAGGTATGGGAAGCGGTATGCGGTTGATTCTTGCTGCTTCCCCCTGAAGAAAATTCCATGTTGTATTCATAAATAGTCTTTGTGTTCGATGCGATATAGACTTTTCCATTTCCGATGACAGGATTTCGGAAATTCCCTCCAACGTGTTCGCTATACCAATAAAGACTGCTCACAGAAGGTCCAGGCCCTAGTGTCGCCCGATTGTTTTCCGAGTTGAACCCAAACATCGGCCATTCGCCTTGTATTTTTGAGATAGCTACTGCGCCATTTCCAATAACGACTTTATTTTTTATAGCCACCCGATAAGAAGTATTAAATGAATCCTGCCATTGACTTGAATTTTGCCAGGTTAACGCCCAGCTGAAGATCCGAGGCGTAGTGAGTGGCGAATTAGTATTATTCAGTTTTGCTCGAATTTTTAATTTTCCATAGGGTACCGCATTCAGATAGACCGGTGATTGTGAAAAACCAAAGGAGTTATTTCCTTCAGGATTGTTTAAAAAATATTGATTTTGAACAGGAACATATATATTAGAGCTATTTTCATAAAGAAGCTGATATCGAATTGTCGTTCCATCACCTTGATAATCATCCCAGTGAAGCATCTCCCAGTAGAAACCATCAAAATGAGGTGATAAATCGGTTGGAACGATGGGATTTTTTGTTTCCGCAAACCC
>DATLAF010000094.1:0-9732 GCA_035527635.1 Thermoplasmatota archaeon
TGGAGAACATCATACTGCTATTGAATCATCAACAGATGATTTAGCCGATATGGTAAGATTGCGATCATTGACAGCAAAAGAAATACACATAAAAATGGTGCATTCCTCATGATCCAACACCAGCAACCAGTGAGACAAACCGAAACGATAATGCATAGAATCTGGGAGATGCCTAATAAATGGACATTTAAAATGAAATGCATCCAAGAAATTTTGATGCGATATAACGTTGGAAAAGGATGGGCAGATCCATTTTCAGGAATGTACTCTCCTGCAGAACACACCAATGATATCGAGATAACAACACCAGCAAGAAGTCATAACGACGGATTAATATTTTTAAAATCATTATTTGCGAATGCATTTGCCGGAGTTATATTCGATCCACCATATTCTCCGGAACAATGCCTTCGTTTGTATAGTCCAATTTCACGCGATGGAAAAAAAAGTTGGGGAACTGGAGGTAAAGCAACATATCATGCGGAATGCCGGGACGAAATTTCACGTATTGTAAAACCAAACGGGATTGCCATATCTTTTGGTTGGGATACAAATGGTATTGGAAAAAAACGGGGATTCGAAATTATCGAAGTTCTCGATATATGCCACGGAGCTTGCCATAATGACACGCTCGTTACAGTAGAGAAGAAGGTGATCGGATAATGTCGAAAATGATTATGCGACAGGACACCCGGATCTTAACTCCCCGGGAATGGAACCGGATGCGGGGATACCTGAATGCAAAGTACATATTGATCTGTGATGTCGTGCTCCAGACTGGAATGCGATGGGAAGAATTCTGGGACCTGCTCGATCATCCGGAATGGTTTGATCCATCCAGGAGATGTATAGATCTTCCTACAGCAGCAATCAAAAAAGTCAAGTCAGTCTATAAGGAAAGAACTATCCGGTTGACAGTTGATGGCTGTGATGCAGTAAAAGCATTGTTCCGGGCAAATGGGAGTATTGCTTATACGGATCGGGCCAGTGTTGGTAAAGTGTTGAAACTTGCGGCAAACAAATCAGGGATTGGAGATACCGGGATAGCACCCAAGATGTTTCGGAAGACATGGGTATCATGGCAGATCGTGTGTTATCCAGAACAGGCATTTACGATTTCAGCATCGATTGGGCATGATCTTGAAACTATGCGGATACATTACGCCAATCTGTCGTTTGAGAGACGGGATATTGAAGATATGCGGAAGTTCCTGCAGGGGTGGGGAGAATGACAGAAATCCAAGAATGTTATATTAACGAAATGCACGACCTGATTGAAAAAATCAACCAGAACGCAGATGCATTAGAACAGGATATCAGGAATTTAAATAATCTATTTCATTTCGTTAAAGGCGGCGGATTCAGATTTCCCGAATTTAAGAAATTTGGTGATGAAGGATACAAATATCGAAATGAAAAGGTGGATTGAAATGACACGCGAAACAGACATGATTTTGGCAATCGCACTCGTCCTGATACTCGGAGGGATGTTTGGCGGGATGTTTAGTTTCCTTCTCGGAGAAGATACCGGTGTTGCTGCTGGTGCCATACTCTCTGGCATTGAAGTTGGAATATATTATATGTACCTGACAATAGAACACTCCAGGCGAATTAAATCGCGCCGGGTGATCTGAATGACCGAATCTAAATCTACAATTGTTGAATCTGAAAGTGCAATCATTGAAGATCAAATCAAGTACTACAAAAAAGAATTTGCTGCCTCAATGTCTGAAGCGAACCGACAATACAATATCGCAGCCGATTTGGCAATGAAGATTATGGATCTGGAGGAGAAGTTATGTCAGATGAAAAAGTAAATACAAATACAAATACATAAATACTATCCAGTATACTATATATTATGGCAACAAAAGCCGAACTAGAAATTCCGGTATGCCCAAAGTGCAACCGGAAAACGATCTATTTCCGAGCGGATGGATCAATCAAATGCAGAGCATGTGGATACGATTCCAAAAAGGAGATGGAAAAATAATGGCAGCAATTGATTATGGTGCAAACCCCATTATAGGTTTGAAGGGAAGAAAACAGACACTCCCAAAAAAAGAATTGTTTGTAGATCATTTGTACCAACGGGATCGGTCGTTAAATTCCACGCTTCGATCATATGCCCAAAACTTCTCGTGGCCGTTGTTTGGGGAGATAATTGTTGCAGATTACGGGAGTGCCAAAACCCATGGTAACCGGTTTGCAATTGTTGATGGTCAAGGAAGATGGATGGTTTCAACCCTGCGGCAAGATATCACATCAGTTCCTTGTCTCATATACGATTTGACTCCAGAAATGGCAGCAGAAGTATATTACTATTTAAATACGGCCAGAAAAACCCCTACAAGCGCTGAAAAATATAAAGCGGCATTAATTTTCAAAGATCCTCCCGCAATTGAAATCAACAGAATTTTATCTAGCAAGGGGATATCTGTAACCAAATCAAATCACCCAAAATCTCTTGATTCGATCTCTGCCTGTTTCCGTTGTATAAAGATGTCAACAAGTGGATTTGAAAGTACAATTGATATTCTATCAGAACTTTGCCAAAACCATCGAATTACCCAATACCTGCTAAAAGGAACTTTTTATATGGTCCGTAATATCGATGGTATTGAAACCAATGGAACTTTAGAGCGTCTGAAAAAAAGAATGTGCTATATAGGTGCGGAAAAATTGAATACTGCCCAAAATGCTGCATCAGCTAGATTATTCAGAGGAGATCGACTGTTGGCAGAGTGCCTATTAGAAGTTATTAATTACAAACTTCAAGAAGGTTCAAGATTTTATCTAAAACTCCCGAGATACCAAAAATAACATTTTTAATTTTTGTTGCATAACAAATTCGTATTATATTTATAGTATTAAGCATAACTCGTATCTTGTTATGCTGATAAGTATTTAAATGACACTTGGAGTTATGCTTATGACTTGGATACAAACTGTAAAAGGTTACAAATATATCATGGATATCCAAAATGGAAAGCGGGTTTATGTAAAATCGTTGGGAAAGATTACAAAAGAGCAAGAGCAAGAACAATTCGCTTTTCACAAAGAAGAAACCGCCAAACTTGAAAAATGGAAATCGGAAATTAAACCAATGCCAACAGGTCCATTTGATATCATCTATGCAGATCCACCATGGAGATATAATTTCTCACGATCAGAAAATCGTGCTATTGAAAACCAATATCCAACTATGGAACTCAAAGATATTTGTAAATTAAAAATCCCATCGGGTGATGATTCGGTTCTTCTCTTATGGGCAACAGCTCCGAAACTTCTCGAAGCATTTGAGGTAATCAAGACGTGGGGATTTGAATATAAAACAAACTTGGTGTGGGTGAAAGACAAAATCGGAATGGGTTACTATGTCCGTGGCAGGCACGAACTATTATTAATTGCTATAAAAGGTAAACCAAAATTACCAGCAACTATTGATAGGCAGGATTCGGTTATTTTTGGGCCTCGCAAAGAGCACAGTGAAAAACCGCATTCGGTGTATGATTTTATAGAATCATCATATCCGGATAGCAAGTATATTGAAATTTTCGCCCGCATCAAGCACTCTAATAAATGGGATGTTTGGGGAAACGAAATTTAACCTATTTTTTCATCATTTCATTGCAATCAAATCCAACAAAAACCTTATAGAGTTTGCCAGAATATTACCAACTATGCCTCTTAAATCAGGAAAATCCAAAAAGGTTATCAGCCAGAACATCCGAACAGAAATCCGCGCCGGAAAACCACCTAAACAGGCAATAGCAATCGCCTATCGGAAAGCCGGGAAATCACGGAAAAAGAAATAAGTTATTTTTTCTTCATCGCATTGTGATCTGCAGCAATCTGTTTCGCCTGCTTGTCACTTGCCCATGGGTGGTCCTTTTTCTCATTTCTCCAGCCACGTGTATTTGGTTTCCGCGACTTTGCCGTTGTACGTGCACGCTTTGGCATAAAAGGTAATACAGTAATAAAGTATATATATTTTCTTTGTTAACATGGTATTGTCAACACCGGGGGGTTAAGACCGTGTATAGCCGGGTGCAATTCCCGGAATATGCGTTTTCCCTTTTACTGAGTGTTTTGATACCCCGGTGATTTTTATGGCAGACAAACACTTTACAGACGAATATCTCGATGATGACGAGTATATGGAGAACACTCCACTCGAAGCGCGGTTTGATGTAAGCACGATTTCTTCCCTGTGTGTGGAAGCAATCCCCAGACACGCCGCATATGGAATGATGCTGGACGAATACCAAAAACAACGTGCCAGATTCATGCAATCGGACACCAGCGAAAAAAAACGACTCTCTTTTTATCTTCCTGCCTTTTATGGCCGCGTTGCTGTCGATCTTTCAATTATGAGCAAAATATCACATTACCGATTTTTGATCCTGTTATGCGAATTAGGTATAATCACGTTCCAGCACGATTTCTATGATAATTATCATGTAATCAGAAATGGGAGGCACAAAATCTGTTCGTTACTGAATACCGAATCAAACCGGAGTCTGTACATGCAACTGGACCAGCATGTAATTGAACTCGATTCCGGGAGGGGGTACCGTGGAGGAAAAGCGAAACATTTTGTTCCAACGGTTCCAGTATGGTTGTATAATGCGGTATCAGAAACGGCAACGAATCTGAATATGGGTAACAGTGATTTTGTATTCTTATGTTTGTGCATTGGAATTGTCAATGCGTTGCCAGAAGATGATATACCGAAACTGGTTGGGGAAGACCTGAACGAAATCATACATGGATTTGAGCTTGGATTGTCCGGGTATACCTATCAGATTGAAGATACCCTAAAACGTATGAAATGCTAATGCACTATCGTACTACAACACTACAGTACTACAACACTATCGCACTACAGTACTATTACACTATTACACCACCGTATTCTAGTACTAGTAATTACGCGCGTTCTGACAACGACGTGAAAAAAATAGGTCAAAAATAGGGTTCGGAAGGTTTTTATCCTATGTCACCCTATGATAATCTATGGTAGAACCTGTAAATACCGGAAAATATATGGGAACGTACTCGGCTCGCAGCATTGGACATGGTGAAACCGGAATCCATTTGCCAACTGGAACTGTAGGACAATTTGCAATTTATGTGCACTTCACTGGGAATATCGATCTGGTGAAGCTTGGGGAGAAGTAGGTGAACAAGGATGGTAAAAGCGCCATTTTCAATCCTGGAGTGCCCATGTCTTCCGAATCCAACAGGACTCTGTGCCCCTCCAAAGGAATGTATTGCCAAGAGATTTGAAAATCTGGAGGATTGTTACCGGGTATGCGAGGCAATGCGAAAATTGCGGGTTTCCAATTCTGGCGAGCAGGAGCATATGTTTCCATCATCAACAGATTTGCTTCTTATTGCACACGACGAATGGAAACGCAGAGAAGAACGAAGGCACATTCATGAAGAACTCCCGTGGGTTCACGGATGGATATCCGGGTATCTTACTTCACGAAAATTTGTAAATGACAGAATAAAAAAACTCCGGCAAGGTGAGCAGGAATGACCCCATCTGGAAAATGTCCGGTTTGTGGTAGATCAATGCCTTATCATTATTTACAAAAATCGCTCCCCGGTTGTTATGGTAGAAAAACGAATGTGAGGTATAATTGTGATACTTGCAATCTATCTGTTGCCTGTTATCAGTTATACGAGCAGCCCCGCAGCAAGGGTGAGCAGGGATGAGCAACCAAACAGAAAAAAGAGAGTGCACCATTAATTTTCGCCGGGACGGTAGCATCAATATTGAGATTCACCACATACCAGAAAAGAAAGAATCACAAATATCCATACAATCCGGGCGGGAGAAGGTGCTGGATAAACTGATTGAGGACTTGAAAGATGGAATCTAAAAAGAATAGCCCAAATGAAAGGAGTTTTGTTGTAATGGAACTGTGCAGCCAGTGCGGTGCTTGTTGCAAGGAGATCCCCGTAGCCATTAACAACAAGATTGATCCAAACGCGAGGGCGTACTATCTTGCACGGGGATGCATTATCAAAAACGGGATTGTCTTTGCGCAATGTCCGTGTCCGAATCTTATCTATCCGGAATTTGTCGGAGGGAAATATAAGTGTGGTATCCATGATACAAGACCCCAGATGTGTAAAGATTTTGATGGAAGGACAATTTCCCATGGGAGGAGATATCTAGTTCCGGATAGTTGTACGATGAACAGGACCGGAAAACGATGACATCCCGTTACGCCCCCCTGTTTGATGCAATTGCATTATTAGAAGCAAATCACAAATTGCCTGATTTAGTACCGGCCATCAAAAATTTTCCTTTTCCTCAAATGTATATTGGGCAAAAAGAAATATTAGAAAAACTTCCAAAAGACGGTTCTGCTATAATTTGTAGTCACACGGGTATGGGAAAAACTGCGATATTTCTTACACTTACCAGAGGAGTACCATCAATCGTCATCGAACCCAGAAAATTCCTTCAAGTTCAAGTTGCAAAGTACTTTGGCGATACGATATTGTTCGGGAGATCCGGATACCCATGCGACTATGCCAATAGCGCGGCATCCTCGCCATGTTTATTAAAGGAAGATTGTTCGGATACCCAATTCCACAGGACCTGCGAAACGGCAACGCAAACGTGCCTGAATGACGAATGTACTGTATTCCCGGTTAATGGATCATACCAGATCTATCCATGTAAAGAATGCAATTACATATCAGCACAACGGGAAGCAATCCGGGTACTCGGAACTGGCGGGACGGTGATATCCAATTTCGGAAATTTTTGGAATTTATTGAAATCGGCAAAGATTGTTGTTGTTGACGAGGCGGATTTGTTCTTCCGGGAAATATCCGCACCAATGCGCCTGAAATATTCCGTTCCGAAACACCATTCTGGTAATTCGATTAAAGAGTTGATGGGCCGGGAAGTTGACGGATTGAGAAAAGCAGCAAAGGATAGGGATGCCGGATTCCGGTATAAAGCACAAAATTTACTGTATTCTGCTCAATTCCTGCTCACAAACGCGGAACTGTGTTTTAAGTACCAACGAAAGGACAAGATTTATGTCGAGGTTGATCCGCGTAATGTCAACATTTTATCACAGAAATTGTTTAAGGATAAACGAGTGATTATCGTTTCTGCCACACCCGGGCACTTTGACCATCCGAGCTATTCGGCCAGTATTCATCAAAGGTGTGGGATTTATTTTGCGCCGGTTGGGAATTTAACAAGCCGGAGTTTGAAACAGAATCCGTATATAATGAATCAAGCTGCCCGAGCCATCGTTGAGATCAGTAATCACTTCGATATGATGTATGATAATACCCACGTTATAATACACTGTACCAATCTTGGGACCCATGCGGCAGCAATGTATAAAATTCTCGGAGAAGAAGATTGTACTTTGCATTCGTCAGGAAAACTTGCCGAAACAATACAGGAATATCTAAAATCCGGTAAACGATATTTATTAGCTGCGTCTGCCGAATATGGTTTTGATGCTTCATTTTCAAAATTACAATTTATTCTAAAACACCCATTTCCTAACCTGGATGAACGAGCAAGAACTTTACAGAGAGTTATGGGACCCGAATTTAATGCATATTATGAAAGTTCTGCCAGAATACGAACAATTCAGATGGCAGGACGAGTTGGAAGGGGCTTTGATGATTTCGGATGCACAATATGTCTGGATTCAAAATCAAAAGAAGATTATGAGAAAAACCAGATGCAATACCCGGATTGGTACCGGAATCGTGTGGATTCAAGGTGTTATTGAATGAAAAAAGGTGAAACAAGAGGATGGCATTCAAGAGGAAGTAATCATTACAATTGGAAAGAAAAACCCAATTACCAAGCACTTCACAAGTGGATTCAAAGAAATAAACCAAAAACATTCGCATGTGAAAACTGTGGGGCTTCTGAAACGCGATTGGAATGCGCCAATATAAGTGGAAGATACCTGCGAGATATTTCTGATTATAAATGGTGGTGTCGGAAATGCCATATGGAATCGGATGGAAGATTTGCAAATCTGAAACAAGGAGATATTGCAATTTTCCAATCTGAAATCTATATCTCGTATGGTGTTCGAATTTGCAGTGTTTGCAAAGAAATTAAACCCCTTTCGCAATTTCCCCCAAACAAATACAAAAAAAGTGGGTTACAATCCTATTGTAGACTTTGTGGAAGAAAACAGTGTCATAATTATGGCATAAAAACAAACTGGGGCAAACACCCAATACGGGGTGTTATTAAATGATTGTTAACTCCGATGCATTAACCCACCTGATGCTGATGGACGATGAGAGTGTTCATTGCGTGATAACCAGTCCGGCATATTATTCCCCGGGCAAAGGACTTCGCACCTATGATACAACAATCGATTGGGATGATGGTTGGAAAGGAGAGCTTGGAAAGGAACCAACACCGCAAATGTATGTATCTCATATGACACTGATATGCACAGACATATACCGCGTTCTTCGCAATGATGGTACATTCTGGCTCAATATAGGAGATTCTCACGCGGGTTCCGGATGTGGTCCTTCCGGCAAAAACGCCGCAATAAAGAATCAGACAGAACGGCAAGGACACGTAGGTACTCAAGGTCCAATTCCCACTGGCTTTAAACGCACGGATATTTTCGGAGTACCTTTCCGGCTTGGCATTGCTTTACAAGAAGCCGGGTGGTACTGGAAGGACTGTATCCCTTGGCTAAAACACAACGGAATGCCAGGATCTTACAAAACCCGCCCGGTTAGCAATATCGAGTGGATTCTGATTCTTACAAAAACACCAACTCCATATTATGACTACGTTGCAGTTATGCAAAAATCATCGGAATCCTATAAAAAAGATAAACGACCAACGGGAGTACTTCGGCAGAGAGTAAACCCGGAAACAAAGTACAACCGGGATGAAAACCAATTCAAAAAACAGGACCATACCGGGAATTCAACATACACCGGATTCAATGCACGGTGGGCAGAAACGGGTGGTTCTGACAAACGACTATTGAGAAGCTCAGACTTCTTTTTCCAGTCATTTCAAGGATTGTGGCTGGACGAAGAAAATGAACCACTCGCAATGATTGTAAATCCGCAAGGATACAAAGGACATCATTTCGCAAGCTTTCCCGTAATGTTACCAGAAATGTGCTTGTTGGCAAGCACGAGTGAAAAGGGAGTTTGTCCGGATTGTGGTGCACCGTGGAAACGAATTATTAATAAAACATCCACAACTGCACATACTGGAGCTACAAATTGCGAATATGAAACCGGGACTGCTGCAAACAGATTAGCATTGTTACGACAAGCAGCAAGAGAGCAGGGAAGTGAATATTCTACCGCTATTGAAACTCTGGATTGGAAACCAACCTGCACCTGCAATCTCGATCCCATCCCTGCCACTGTCCTTGATCCCTTTGCCGGCTCCTCAGCTACCGGAGTTGCCTGTAAGTGGCATAACCGAGACTACATTGGAATTGAACTTAACCCAGACTATTGCAAACTTGGCGAACAGCGCATAAAGGACGGAAAATAATGTGTATCAAAATCCATTGCAAATACTGTAAGGATATTATCCCGACAACCGATTTGAGAAGACGAATTTGCAAAAAACCAGAATGTCGGTTAGCAAAATACCGAGACGAAAAACGCCTGTATATTCTTCGGCACCGAACAGATCCTAATCGCAGTCGCTGTCTGATATGCGAGGGTGAG
>DATLAF010000095.1:0-16997 GCA_035527635.1 Thermoplasmatota archaeon
AGGAATTATACCATGCTATTAGTGATTGGTGGGTTGATACAAAGGGACGATCTGAAACAACCGTTATCGATAGAATCCGACACGCTCGAAGCATGCAATTACATGCAATATACCCAGTTGATTGGTTTAAATTCGAGCCCGAACAAATCCTTAATCAATTATTATTCCGGAAAAAATACGAGTATAAAGAACTCGCAAAAACAACCGGAAACCCCACTTACGGCACAACACAATTAATCAACCTATGGAAAACCGTTAATATGTTCGCGAACGCATATGGTATCGATATTTCTTATTGGGGTTGGAATCCCCCGACACCGCCGGAACCACAAGTTAAAATCGTACCAAGACCGGAAACCGTCAATCGACTAATACATCATTGGTATACAAACGACCGATTCGAGAACGCACTTATACGGACATTGTTAACCGTTGGTTTTCATATTGGACCACGACCTGAGGAATTAATAATCCTCAAGGTAAACGACATCTATCTTGACGAGGGATACATATTCATACGAGAACAAAAAAAGAAATATCGAGAACGTCAAGTATGGGTTGACGAACCGGTAATGACAAGCAAACAACAAAACAGTGTAGGAAATTGGGTTAATATTTGGCGACCGAAACGCGTAAATGAGAAATCCGGGGATTTCATCTTTATTCAAAAAAATGGGTCCCCGTTTCCGTCTGAAGACGCTTTAAGAATGTATTTATCGCCGTTTGTGAAACCTATTTGGTGCGATTTTTGTCCTAAAATAATGAGGGATTGGTCCGCAATCGCTCGGTTAATACGGACCAAGATCGAAACCAAGAAATGGGATACAAGGACGGTTAAAGACGACCTCGGGCATAAATACGAGAAAACAACGGAATCCTATATCAGATACGCGAAAAATTATTACCGCAAGGACCCCTATGATTGGTTGCGGGCCGTCTTGAAATTTCATAAGAATAGTATGCGAATGAAACGTCTTATGAAACAAGAATACGGGCCGTGCCAAGAAATTCCCCAAATCTTAACAAACGAGAAAAATAGGACTCCTGAGGTACGAGTCTCTCCCGTTGAGATTTACGGACCTGGCGGGATTTGAACCCGCGATCTGCAGCTTAGGAGACTGCCGCCCAATCCAGGCTAGGCTACAGGCCCAAAGGGAAGTAAGGATAGGATAGTTATTTGTCTTTTAAAAGTTGGCAACACTCCATTCTGAGAATTCCTCCAGGAGAAACTACATCAGAGACGCGTATGACCTTCAAGTGAGACTAGGAGTGCAACCCTTAAGGATGATGCGTAATATTTTTATCTCCCATTAACTTCTCAAGCGTGAGCATTATGGAAACCTACATCGATTTATATATCAGTGCAGACGGGGAGAAAGCATCAGAGATCCAACGCCGGCTCCGTGAAATGGGTATTAAACCAGCAGTCGGCAACCATGATTTTATGTTCGACTGGAAAGGAGTCGTTGATGCGGCTGAAATTATTGCATTTGCAGATAAAGTTCAAGAACACCTCAAAGGGACAGGGGTCATCTTAAAGTTTAACACCGTTCGATAAGGTAACAATTTTTTTATATGGAAGATGAGTATACTCCAAAGAAAAATGAAGAGGAGAGAAGGATAAGATAATGAGTGACCTCAGAACAGTCCTCAAAGACCTAGGTAATGTCTTCATCGCTGTGGGAGTCATCTCACTTTTTCCTCTCATAATACCACTCTATTTTCAGGAATATTATGCTCTCATTCCATTGATTGCAACGGCATTAATATTCCTTGAAATCGGTGTCCTGCTTTACTTTGTGTTCAGAGGCGCGGATTCAACGAATTTTAGAAGTGCCATGGTGACTGCTGCGCTCTGCTGGTTGGTTATTCCGCTCATCAGTATGATCCCGTTCCTCTTGATACCGTATCAGATACATACGACGGCGTACCTGGACATGCTCTCTGCATTTTTTGAATCGATGTCCGGGTGGACAGGTACAGGACTGACCATGATCGATAAAGAAAGTCTTTTGCCCCACACCTTGCAATTCTGGCGGACGTGGACTCAATGGATCGGTGGGGTTGGTGTCATTGTATTGACCCTTTCGATTCTTGCACAACCTGGTGTCGGATCCTATATTTTGTACCGGGGTGAAGCACGAGAACGACGAATCCATCCATCCATTGTCGCCTCGGTGCGAACCATCTGGTGGATTTTCCTCCTCTTCACGATCATTGGAATTATCGTCGTGTTCCTGATTGGCAGGTTCTTGCCTAATGGCATGAACCTCTGGCAGACCATTAACCATACCATGACCGCACTGGCGACCGGTGGTTTTTCTGTCACCGATGATAGCATCGCAGGTTTTGGAACCTATGTTCAACTTGCACTGGTTGTATTAATGTGCATGGGGGCTATCGCCTTTGCTGCCCATTATGATTTATTAAAAGGACGAGTGCGACATTTTTTCGCTGATGCCCAGCTCAGAGCAATGTTGGCTTTGATTTTTATTGGAGTAATCACATTGACACTTATCAATATGAATGATCCGAATCTTTTGTACAAATCAGATTTTTTGAATGCATTGCGTGACTCTGGTTTTCAGTTCGTCTCCGCGTTAACGTGCACTGGTTTTCAAACAGTCGATATCCGCACGTGGACTGAATCAGCAAAACTTCTTCTCTCCCTTGCGATGATCGTTGGTGGTGCTGCAGGATCAACTGCGGGTGGCATTAAATTATTTCGTGCGATTCTTCTTGGCAAGGGGACGAGCTGGAGGATTAAACGGAACATTTCAACACCACGACGGGTGTTTATACGAAAATTTGGTAATCGTGCTCTGTCCACCGAAGATGCATTTGATCTCGTCAACGAAGCAGCGATCGTGTCGTTCATGTGGATTATCATTCTCGTCGTCAGTTTTTTTATGATGGGATTCATCTATCACTCTGAGACCATTGGGAACATTTTCTTTGAGGTCTGTTCTGCACAGGGAAACGTTGGATTATCCATTGGGTTAACATCAATCTCAATGGAACCGATAGCAAAGGTCATCCTGATTTTCAGCATGTGGATTGGGCGATTGGAAATCATCCCCGTCATCGTATTGCTCCGGTCCCTTCTTGGATTAAGGAGAAATCTTCTTTGAAATTTTTTTTAAAATAAAAAAAAAATGATAGGTATGGGGGGTTGTTACTCTGAAAATAATTTGACAATCTTATCGACTTTTTCTTTTGGAACTAAAACGCTTATGATATCACCTTTGGAAAATTGTATCTCCGTAGTAGGGATGATAAAACGTTTCTCTCGTTCAATTCCAATAACAACACCTTTGTGCTGGCTCCAGACTTCTTTGATTGTTTTTCCAAAATAATATGAATCTTTGTTTATAGGAAGTCGTATGACCTCCGCATAACCATTGAGGTTGAGATAGCCTTCAATGGTCGGATATTTGATCGATTTATAGATCATCTCAGCCATCAACATATCAGGTTTTTTTACCATACGAACTCCTTTCTCCTGGTATAAGCATTTACTTTCTTCCTGATTTACGACGGAGATAAGGTTCTTTACCCCACGATTCTTTGCAAATGAAACAATGAGCATATTGGTTGCATCATCGTTGGTTGTTGCAATAAGGACATCAGCTTTTTTAATATCAAGTTCATCGAGGATTTCTTCTTGTGTTGCATCCGCATGGATTGTGGCAGCATCATATTTTCGTGCGATATCTTCACATTTGACCTGGTCTTTGTCGATGACAACGATGTTGTTATGTCCTTCGCTTAAGCAAAGCTCTGTTAATCGTCGTCCAATTCCGCCTGCACCTACAATAATTATATACATAAAGTCACCTTGGTAGTTTTGTTTGGAGAGCCGATAAGACGAATAGTGGTATTAAATTTTTTGTGCATACGACCAATTGAGGTGTCTCCAGGAGAAAGACCTATTGTGTCTTATTGTGGCCTATAGGTAACTGAAAAATGACCAGAGGCTCCATCC
Organism: Thermoplasmatota archaeon; assembly: GCA_035527635.1. Lineage (GTDB taxonomy): Archaea > Thermoplasmatota > E2 > DHVEG-1 > DHVEG-1 > SM1-50. The sequence continues at coordinate 3,986 of DATLAF010000095.1, forward strand.
GTCTCGTTTTTTTGTGGTTTCTGCAACTCTTGTAACCGGATGGTTTCGAAGGGAATCTGTTTTTCGTCTAAGAGATGTGAAATCCCAGGCACGTGTCCGTCTCCGACACAGACGGCGATTTTCTGATATTTTCCATGCAATTCGACAAGCTTTCCTGCCATATGCTGGTTGCGCTCATCGATGAGTACACGTTTGATTGTTGGGAATTTCTTACCGATCTCCTGGATATAGGAATCAAAATTTTGTTGATAGTTTTTTAGTTCCTGTTCGACGCGTTTCTTACTGACAAAGAACCCGGCGACTCCAGAGATCAATAGTCTGAATTTTTCTGTAAACGGCATCTTGTTCCACATGCGGGTGAAGAGTTGTTGTGCGTCGGTGTCAATGAAGGCGACCGGTAGTTGATGTGATTGCGCGTAATGAACAGCACTCAGCATCTCGTCTCCAGCGTTCACGCCGTACTGCTCCGCCATGCTTTCTTGAAACTGCGCTAGCATCGTGTACACCAGCGGTAGTTTTTTTTTTGCGGCATGATAGGCGGCAGGATCGGTGTTCCGAAGCAGGATTGCCTGGTATCGTTGTGGGTCGAGTTCCACACCGACGATCTCCGGTTCTTTTTCCTCGAAGATATTGAGCAGCGCTGCGGAAAGGTCAAAGACATGGCCGGTACCAATGAGTGTGATCATAGTTGGTGCGGCAAATACACTAAGGTTTCATTAAGGTATGTGTGTACGCACCCCAATATTCGACAATCGTCGATAATATTATCGACAATATTAAATACCATAAAGAGTATAATAATATCTATGTGTAACGTCATCGACGATTATCGGGAAGACGAATTATCCGACGCATGGATAACAGTAGAAAGAAGGAATTATTGGATACACTGCTAATCCTTTCTCTCCATCCTTCCTCCTTTCACCTCTCATTTTTTTTCAAAATCCCTTATGCGAAAAAAAAAGACGTCTAATACCGATAATGTTCAGGCTTATACGGACCATTTACTTTTACACCGATATACGCAGCCTGCTCTTTGCTGAGTTTCGTCAACTGCACACCAAGCTTCCCCAGATGCAACCGCGCGACCTCCTCATCAAGGATCTTCGGCAACATATACACCCCAACCTTGTGGTTCTCCTTCCAGAGCGCGATCTGCGCAAGCACCTGATTCGTAAACGAATTACTCATCACAAAACTCGGATGACCATGCGCACAACCCAGGTTCACCAACCGACCCTCCGCCAATATAAAAATCTCATGACCATCAGGGAACACGTACTTATCCACCTGCGGCTTAATATTGATTTTTTTCACCGCTTTTGCGTCATCCAGCTTCCCGACCTGGATCTCATGGTCAAAATGACCGATGTTACACACGATTGCCTGATCCAGCATCTTCTGCATATGCCCCAGGGTAATGACATCCTTACACCCGGTCGCGGTCACATAGATGTTGCCCTCAGAAAGACTCTCCTCGACGGTCTTGACCTCGTAACCCTCCATGACCGCCTGCAACGCACAAATCGGATCAACCTCGGTGACAATCACCCGAGCGCCAAACCCTTGCATCGACTGACAACACCCCTTGCCAACATCACCATACCCGCAGACCACCACAGTCTTACCCGCGATCATCACATCGGTCGCCCGCTTGATCCCATCCGCCAGACTCTCCCGGCATCCATACAGGTTATCGAATTTTGATTTCGTCACCGAATCATTGACATTAAACGCAGGGAACAACAACGTCTGTGCCTCCAGCATCTGATACAACCGATGCACCCCGGTCGTCGTCTCCTCAGACACCCCTTTGATATCCTTCACCAGGCACGTCCAGTACGTCGGATCTTCTGCATAGATCTGCTGTAGTAGCTTCATCAGTTCCTCGTAATCCTTGCCTTCCTTCGAATAATCCTTTTTCAAAAGCGACGGGTTGTTCTCCACCTCAACACCCTTATGCACCATCAGCGTCGCATCCCCGCCGTCATCCACGATCAACTCTGGTCCTTTTCTCTTTCCAAAATCCAGTGCCTTTCGCGTACACCACCAGTACTCCGCAAGGCTTTCCCCTTTCCACGCAAACACCGGCACACCAGCTTTGGCCATCGCTGCAGCAGCAGGGTCCTGCGTCGAAAAGATATTACAGCTCGCCCACCGCACCTGCGCACCAAGCTCCTGTAACGTCTCAATGAGCACCGCGGTCTGAATCGTCATATGCAGACTGCCGGAGATCCGCGCGCCCTTCAACGGTTTCTTGGCACCGTATTTCTCCCGCACCGCCATAAGCCCAGGCATTTCTTTTTCCGCTATCTCGATTTCCTTACGCCCAAGACCTGCAAGGGTGATATCCTTTACTTTATAATCGTTTTTTAATGATCCTTTCATGATATCATTCTCCAATGTGTTTTTCTTTATTTCAATATGAGTTTCGCATCGACGACACAGATACTTTTTTCATAGACAATCACTGGATTTAAATCCATCTCGTCAAGATGATCAATGAGTTCCTCACCTAGTTTTGAGACGTTTAAGATAAGGTCGATAACAAGCTGTTTGTTTGCTTTCATCCCACGGAACCCTTCCAAGAGTTTTTTACCGGTAAGTTCCTCGATCATCTGGACTGCGTCATACTCATCGATGGGGACGACACGGAACGAGACATCCTTATACAACTCGGTGAAGATCCCACCGATCCCGCACATGATGGACATGCCGAACGTCGGGTCCTGGATCAGACCAACGATCATCTCCACGCCTTTCTGCTGCATCTGATCGACCAAGAGGTCCTCAGTTGGGAACTTCGTGCGGAATTCTTTGAATGTTTTTTTCAGTTCCTCTTTATTCTGAATGTTCAGAACCACACCACCAACATCGGTCTTATGCCGTATTTTCGATGAGCAGACCTTCAGAGCGACAGGATATTGAAGTGTGATTTTCTCCAGATCTTTTTCTGTCCGAACCACCTGATACTTGGTGGTGGGGATCCCATAGGCTCGCAGGAGGTCTTTGACCTCGTTTTCCGCAAACGCACCAGTCCTTCCTGCAATCAGGTTCTTCACAGTCGCATTCATGGTCATTCCTTCTTCCGGTTATCGATAACCCGTTTAGCCTTTAAACCTGTTTCGAGGATCGTATTCGGTGGCATCACCTCAACCCGTGGGGTGAACACGATGACAGACTTGATATCGTTTTTAAGCTTCTGTGATAACTGCTCAGAATCCACCACACTGAGCCGCTGCTTGGTCTCCACCTCGACCGTCAACATATCTATGTCATTTTCCGTCGATAACACCATCCGCCAGTTCCCCCCGACCAACGAATTGTTCATCAGAACCGATTCAATCTGACCAGGGTAGATGTTCGTCCCCCGGATGATCACCATGTCATCGGAGCGGCCCTTGATCATGGAATGCCGCACATGTGTCCTGCCGCATTCACACACCTTCGTATCATAGAGTTTCGCGATATCCCGTGTTCGATACCGCAACAGCGGCATCCCTTCCTTCGTAATCGTCGTCAGAACAATCTCGCCTTCCTGCTCGACTCCGACCGGTTCCAAGGTGATCGGATCAACGCATTCCACAAGGAAATGATCCTCCCAGAGATGCAACCCATCATGCTGGTCACAGTCCGTGGAAACCCCAGGGCCACACATCTCAGTTAACCCATAGATATCGTGCACGTCCATATCCCAGGTCTCCATGATCCGTTTCTTCAACCCAAGTGTGAACATCTCCGCACCGAACAACCCGTTCCTCACCTTTAGGTGCTTGGGATCAAAACCCAGCTCCATGGCCACCTGACCAAGACGCATCGCATAGGAAGCGACTCCAGAGATGAACGTCGTACCATAATACTCCATGAGCTTGATCTGCCGCTTTGATTGCCCTTGACCCGAGGGGATGACTAGTGCACCGATTTTCTGTGCACCATAATGAAACCCAAACGCACCCGTGAAGGTTCCATACGGGATAGGGTTCTGAAAAATATCTTTTTTCGTCAGACCAGACATGGACAGGCATCGCGCCATCACCTCAGACCAGACCTCCAGATCACCCCAGGTGTAACACGCGGTGACCGGTACACCAGTCGTCCCTGAGGAGGCATGCAGCTCCACGCAGTTCTCCAGAGGTGTCGTCAGCATCCCGAACGGTGAGTTCTTCCGCAGATCATCCTTGGTCGTCACCGGTAGTTTCCTGACATCAGCAAGGGTTTTGATATCCCCGGGTTTCACCCCAAGTTCCTTGAATTTCTTTGTATAAAACGGTACGGTCTCGTAGACGAGATGTACGGTTTTCTGTAATCGCTCCAGCTGCAGTTCCTGGAGTTTCTTCCGTGACGTGGTTTCCATTTTTTTGTTGAAAAGATGATCCATAACACTCCCACGCCCCCAATACACTGATTATTTATTAAGGTTAATGACCTGAATGGTAGATGGAAGTAAAAAGGGTTAAAACAAAGATTTTTAAAGGAGTACTGTGTTATAAAATCAAATAAAGGGGGAAAGAAATGGAAAAATATCCATTGATAAGGAAAGGATTTGCGGTTGGTATCATTCTTTTGTTCGTTGCTACAAGCATCATTCCATTAGGGTTAGCGAATTTCTCAAACGATGCTGGTATTACGTCATCGGTACAACTTATTATCAACGATGATGGCAGTGGGAATCCAACCGATAAGAACGTGGATATACCTGTATATATACCTGGTTCTGGAATCACACCAGTATTGACCATTAACTTCACTATTGTAGGAACAAATAGTTCAGAAGATACAGCATATTACGGTGATGACCCCGGGGAAGATTGGAAAAACATCACGGTAACCGGAGATATTCTCTACGCGATTAATGACATGATGCTGTATCATGTTGGCACCAAAGGTGATTGGAATTGTTGCGTCACACCAACACAACCATATGGTGTCATAACCCTGGAAATCGATTGGCCCGGGATTGGTTCTGCAAACGATTCTATACAAATCATCAATGGAACCTACGTAAATCCTCTATCGGATTCATTTCCCTGGGGTAAAGATTTTAACCTTACCGTTCGAATAATAGATATAGATGGAGCCATCCTAAAATACGCAAAAGTGTGCTTGATATGGGAAGAAGATGATTACGAGTTTAATGAAACGGAAGGGAATAACACGATAGGAAATGGAAGGAATGGCGAATACACGTTCTGGATACGAAGAGTTGATCAGGGGAACCTTCCCCCAAAAAATATTACCATAGCCGCAACATGGTTCCCGGGATTAATGTTCTGGGGGTATGGAAAGGTCATGATGGAACGATCTCTCAATCCTCTATTGGTGTATGTCGATGATGACTACACTAACATGACACCAGGATGGGGGTACAACCATTTCAATACCATCCAAGACGGAATTTATGCAGTGGACACGAATGGAACAGTGCTTGTCTCTAACGGGACGTACCCTGAGAACATCCTAATCAACAAATCTCTCAGTCTCCTAGGTGAAAACAAGAACACAACGCGTATCCACGGAACCGGTAACGGCATAGGCGTCAATATCACAGCAAATAATGTCACGATAAATGGATTTACCATTCAGAATTACACGAATGGATATGGAATTATCATAGCATCAAGTATGAACCGGATCACGAACAATATCATATCAGATACTATCGGAGGCATCGTCATATTTTACGGGAATCCATTTAACCAGACATATCTACACAATGGGTACAACAATATCACAGAGAACCTCCTCATCCGTAATAAGGGAGCCGGTATTATTGTAAGCGGCCAAAATAACACTATCCGTCACAATAGTATTTCTCTATCTGAATATGGGATCATGGTGGAAATAGCAGAGTCAAATAATATTTCACAGAACATCATCTCTGATAACGACAACGGTATTGTTATTTTGGGATCGTATTATACGATGATTTATCAAAACACTATTTCAAAGAACGAAGAACTTGGTGTGTTTGATTTTTGCACATCATCCACTATCATCCGTCGTAATAATTTTATCGGAAATGGTCGACATGCATATTTCCATCAAGCGGTAACGATAAGGATACGATTTTTTAAAAATTATTTTGATTTTCCAATAACCCGCAGCATCTGGGAGGAGAATTATTGGGAGAAAACAAGGATGCTCCCATACCTCATTCCAGGATTGGTCAGTATCGCACGTGGATTCGTCACTGACCCGCCATATCGTATAAATTTTTTTCAGATCGACTGGCATCCAGCCAAGGAACCATTCGATGTCCCATCTGAAGGATACATATGATGAAAAATAGTATGATAAAAAAAGGATCAGTTGTTTCGATTGTTCTCTTGTTCATTCTCATAAATGGGTTTTCATCACTTGCATATTCTGCTACGAAAACATCGTCTCTAATACCAAGGGGTGAGTGGTTGTACGTCGGTGGTTCAGGACCAGGAAATTATACAAATATCCAGGACGCTATTGACAACGCATCGAATGGAGACAACATATTTGTTTTCAATGGGATATATTATGAAAATCTACAAGTAAACAAATCGATAAGTCTTTTAGGGGAAAACCAGTCATCCACGATCATCGATGGCCAAGAAACAAACGGTCATGTGATCAGTATCATCGCAGAGGACGTGACTCTGTGTCGATTCACCATCCAGAATTGCGGAGGAGCTCCAAACGCAGCAGAAATCTATGTTGTTTCTGATAATAATCACATCATTGAAAACACGTTACTCTGCATCCCAGTTCATGGAGAAGAAGGTATATGGCTCTGGCAGTCATCAGGAAATACCGTCACATGGAATACGATAGCAACCCATCACTATGGTATCTGGCTAGAAAATTCCGCTCAGAACAATATCTCCAATAATTATATCACCGGTATCTGGAACGGGGGAATCATCCTTGGGAACTCCGATAACAACATTATTTTTGAAAATAATCTGACGGAAAATAGCGGTGGAATCTATTTACGTGATTCGAATGAAAACAAGCTTTTTGGAAACCAAATCATAAAAAACTCCATAGGGATCGAACTGACCGACTGGGATTCCACGTCGTCGAATAATACGATTGAAAAAAACAATTTTATAAAAAATAGTAGGCGGGATGCAACGTTCATGGCAGCAAAAAAATCCCATACGAAAAATACATGGGATGAAAACTATTGGAATCGCCCCTTGCGTTTTCCAAAACTCATTCTTGGGGGTAAAGAATTCCTGTTCTTTCCCGGGGCACCGTTCCATTTCCCTCCAATGATGATTGCTCGTCCCTGGTTCAATGTTGATTGGCATCCTGCACAAGAACCCTACGATATAAAAGTAAAAGGATGTGGTTATGACCCGCAATTGTAAGATCTGCGGCTCAGAACTTCCTGATGATTTCCCGACAGACATCTGCCTTAATTGTCAGAGTATCATGAGTCAAGGCCATTTTTTAAATTAATAAAATTATTACAAGAGAATTTAATTATAATGTCGTACAATAGAGGGGAAGACATTGTATCGAAAAGGGTTTCTTTTTAGGGCCTTTATTTCCTATCTCCTCCGTAGCATCCGACCTACGAAACTATTTATAGTCACATCCTTTCAAATCGTATAGTTATGAATCAACAAGAAAATCAACGTGGATGGCAGATTCATCACCACGAACAACTATTTTTTCGAGCAAGCATGGGTGCACCGACCATCCGACTCAAATTCTTCCATTATCCCTCCTACCGACAAACCGTCATCATCAATCAACCACCACTAAACTGTAAACTGAAGACAAAAAAGAACAACACGTTTTTCCTCTTTCAGCAGAAGGTTCGGACAAAAGGAATGATCCCCCTTGAACGGTGTATATCAGTCTATCCATCTCCTTCAACAGCTCCTATGAACAAGACATGGGGCAGGATATCAGAATTTCCTCGGCTTCTCCAGCGAAAATACACGCAAAGTTGCACGTATTGGCCGATACGCTCATTAACACTCCAGGATGTCTCCCAAGAACACTGGTTCGCCACCGATGATCTCTTCACCTGGGTGCATGCAGCAAGCACCTACATCGGCAGGAAGATAAAATATCCAGAAAAACAAGACAAACGGTTAGGCGCGGACCAAGCATTCCGGACCGGCAGTGGTGATTGTGATGAATTCACAGACCTGTTCATCACCCTTGCTCGGATACGCGGGATCCCCTGTCGACGGTTAACCGGTTATTTCATCCATCCTCCAAACAACGAAGCTGAACCACACGCATGGGGGGAGCTTCTGTCACCAACCATCGGATGGATCCCGATCGACATCGCGTTACACAACCTCGGCAGACACACCATGAACTACGTGATTGGTAAGATCGAGGAATTTAATCCGTCACTGCTTGACTATCAAATCCTAAAACAAACCTCTGCGGTACATTATCACTGGGAACGACCCTTACCTGAGATCACCCCGCTGTACTGATAAAGAAAAAAAAGAAGGAAAATAACTACGAGTTCCGTTTTTTATTGTTCTGGAATCGAAGAGCCTTATTTGAGCCCAATGATAAAGAAGAATAACAGAAGTCCTCTGGCTGTTTTTGAGTAGGTATCACCACCAGGAATACTTGCTTTCACTGTAACGATGATGTTCCCAAGCCCAAACACCGGTGTATCAGAAACAAGCTCAGAACCACCGATTAGAATTGAGGGAATCACCCCAGATTTTGTTTTACCAAAGAACACAAGTCCATCAACAGTAATACTCCAATTTATCAAGCTGACGTTGATTGCTCCGGTATTGAGAATTTCTGCATTAATCTTCATAACACTTGTGGTGATATTTCCGATTTTTATCTCACTTGGTGCTACAACACTGATGTAATCTTCCTTTGTCTCCGTATCTGAGATATCACCATCTGAAACAGTAAGCGAAACCGAAAAAACTCCCGCGTCATAGAAAAATGTTGGATTCTGAAGATAGGAATCAATAGCTCCATCGTTATCAAAATCCCATTGCCATGAAGTAATCGTGGTGTTTTCAGCAGCAGATAAATCAGTAAAGACTACCAGCAGCGGTGCGGTACCGGATAACGGGGTAGCTGAGAAGTCTGCGGTGACATTTACCTGCTGAGCTATGACTTTCCCACCGGAATAACAAGTGACTTTTCCGTTTCGTCCTCCGACGACCATTTCCATGGATCCATCACTGACCAAATCAGAGATAGCAGCGATCGAATCAACAGCTTCCCCGTACGAAATAGGTGCTATTAACTCTGAGCCATCAACCCCGTCTAAGAAATAGGCGTAATTGCTTTGATACAACGTCCCGACAAAGACATCGTCGATCGCATCACCTGTGATATCTCTACTTGGCGCAACATTCCAGGGTTGATCCGCGGTGTTATGAGCCCATACATAATCACCAGTATAACCGTCGATCACTTGAGTCGTATGTACAGTGCTGTGTGCTGGTATGATATCGGAGTATCCATCATCGTTCACATCATTGATTTTTTCTAAACGAGTGATGATTACTGATCCGATTGTTTGAGAGAAAATTTGAACCCCAGTCGCAGCGTTCAGTCCGTAGATATGTCCTGAAAAATCACCGATAATCACATCCTTTTTACCATCGCCAGTGATATCATCGAGTTGTTCGACACCCCAGACCGATGACCCAGGGGTTGTAAAAGACCAAATTTGAGCACCAGTTACGCCATTGATTCCTTTCGCATATCCAGTGGTTTGAGCTGCATTTGTACAACCAGCCAACACGTCAGGTTTTCCATCACCGGTACAATCTTCGATACCAATCACTGAAAAACCAGCTCCCCCTAATGGAAATACCCAAATTGATACTCCTGTTAATCCATCAAGACAAAAGGCACGGTTTGGTCCAGTACCTGAACCGTCATCGCCAGCTGATGCTAACACGTCGACGACACCATCGTTGTTATAGTCATATGTGCAATTAACCTGATAGACCCAGCCTCCACCACCATATATGTGGGTATCATATGTCCATAACGTGTTTCCAGTCAAACCTGAGAGACATTCAATAGACCTATCTCCACCAGTTGTTCCTACAACAACATCGTTGTATCCATCGTTATTGACATCTTCCGTAATCGCTAAACCATGCTGAGAGTAGATATTCCCAGAGTAGATATTATGTGTCCAGAGAACAACCCCAGTACCAATCGCACCACCGCTGAAACATCGAATGTTATTATCTTCTGAACAAATAACAACATCATCAATTCCATCATTATTGATGTCCGGTATCGTTGCGATTGCTTTTGGGCTATTATCAGAGCCTCCGGTGATATAATACTGCCAGATGATAGAACCAATAGGATAATCTGTCAAACGAGTATATGGTTCAGAGACCGATTGTTCAAGATTCGAATCAACACTGGTTTCTTCCGAGTCAGAAAACATGGCAAGCTCGTAGAGATATGCTTGGTAATCTGGAAAATCATCAGGAGAAGGCATCATCGTTGTGGTGCTCTTCGATTCCATACCCGATATTCCAATGATTCCAAGTCCGCTTACAATTAGGCTTACACTAATTAACAATGCTATGATTGACTTCATATTTTTCCCCTAACATCTATAGTTAGGTATTATATATAAATGTATGTACAATTAATTTTTGACATTTTAAACTAAACAAGTAAGGAAACTAGCTTTTTGTTGTGAAAATTTAAATACTATATCAGGTATAATATGGCAGGGGTAGATACTATGAAGAAAAAGAAAATAGTTTGTCTTGTTTTATGTATGCTAATGCTGCTGACTATCATACCTGTTGTTGGTTATCCTATTCAAACAGGGGAAATAACCTACTCGGATTCCGTTCAACCACGTCCGAAAGCACCAGGCCCAGGAGCTGCACCAAATCCACCATCCGATGCTGTAACAGATGTTCCATTGATCCGTGAACATACTCAAAAGATACCAGCAGCTACGGACGATATCGTCATTAGCATGCTGGAGCAGGTTGATACATCATTGTATCTAAAGTATTTAGAAAATATAACAGGTTTTGGTCCACGTTACACGGGGACAGGTTCCTGTATCGCAGCAGCCGAATACATCTACGAACAGTTCCAAAGCATGGGATTGTGGGTCCGCTATCATCCCTGGTCCTATGGTGGTTATTCATCGAATAATGTCGAAGCGACCATAAACGGAACCGATGAATATAGTGACGAAATCTACATCGTCTGCGGCCATTATGATACGGTATCTTCAAGTCCAGGAGCAGATGATGACGCCTCTGGAACAGTCGCAGTCTTAATCGCGGCCTATATTATGAGTCAATATCAGTTCAACAATACTATCAAGTTCGTGGCATTTTCCGGGGAGGAAGAAGGTCTTTATGGAAGTAGAGTATATGCTCAACAAGCAGCTTCGCAGGGTTGGAACATCGTTGGTGTTCTCAATGCAGATATGATCAGTTATGCAATCACAACCAGCCAGGGTAACAATGTTGATGTGTATGTGAATTCAGCATCAACATGGCTATATACGTACACGGTAAATGTCAATACAGAGTATAATGATTATATCCACCTGACGCTCCACAATGCAGGAACCTCTTCGGGTAGCGATCATTATTATTTCTGGCAAAACGGATTTTCTGCGGTGTTCTATTTTGAATACGAGATGACACCGTACTATCATACGGCTCAAGACACGATTGATAATATTAACGCAACATATGCAGTAAAAAACGTACGACTCATTCTTGCTACGCTTGCAGAACTCTCCGAGGCAAGTTATCTAAGCAATCCTCCAGCAAAACCTGTCATCGCTGGACCGACCAATGGAGTTCTTAATGTTCTATATATCTATACCGTCAACACCACCGAACCTGATGGAGAGGATGTTTTTTATTTCATTGATTGGGGGGACGGAATGAATACGGGATGGCTTGGTCCCTTTGCATCAGGAGCAGCAGCAACAGCAGAGAAATCGTGGAACGCGACGGCAATATATACAGTACAAGTGAAAGCGAAAGATATCCATGGAGTGACAAGTGAATGGTCTGATCCGATCTCTGTGGTAATCATTAACGATAACCCGCCAAACACTCCAACCATTGATGGGAAAGCAAGAGGTGCCGTAGGCACTCCCTATCCGTATACATTTACCACGGTTGATGTCAATGGAGACGATGTGTATTACTACATCAATTGGGGTGATGGACAGATCGACGAATGGGTTGGTCCATATAGTTCGGGAGAGGACGCTGAAATTACACACCAATGGGACACAAAGGGAACCTATACCATTATGGCAAAGGCAAAGGACATCTATGGTATCGAGAGCAACTGGGGTACTATCACGGTAGTCATGCCTGTTAATTATCCCTACTTTACTAATGGATTCTTCCAGCGTCTCTTTGAGACGTTCCCCCGTGCATTCCCGATTCTACGACACCTTATGGGGTACTAACAAACAACCCTTTTTTCTTCTTTTTTTCTTTAACCGTATTTTTGTCTTCATCCTCTGAAAGCTGCCATCATCTGCCTAGCGACAAAAGTTTTAAATAAAGATGTCCCTTCCTTACCCCCTACAACCAATCAGAATAACAGGTGTAATTTATGGCAAAAAGCATGTACGATTACGTAGGTGACAAATGGAAGAAACCAGATACATCCTATAAATCACCACAGAAAAACAGACTGATCCAATGGAGACAAGATAAGAACTTTTTGAAGGTTGACAAACCATTACGGGTAGACCGAGCACGATCACTTGGCTACAAAGCAAAACAAGGTTACATTATCGTCCGGGCGCATGTGCGACATGGTGGTCTAAACCGCCATCAGATAAAAGGCGGCAGAAAACCCTCAGCACGAGGAACAAAGAAGATCACACCAGCGAAGAACGCACAAAGAATCATTGAGGAACGAACCGCGGCTAAGTACCCAAATATGGAGGTCCTGAACTCCTACTGGGTTGGAAAAGACGGCATGTACCATTACTATGAAGTCATTTTGGTTGACCCAGCCCACCCATCAATCGTGAACGACCCGAAGATCAACT
>DATLAF010000096.1:0-6949 GCA_035527635.1 Thermoplasmatota archaeon
TAAACGATCCCCAAGACCCTTCACTTTTTGGTAATGCTGTTTCAATATAAATTTGTCAAAACTCACCTTCATCTCTCCTTACGTATCAGGAATGGTGAAGGGTCAAATAGAGGTTTCTATGCGGGGTTATTCAAAACCCTCTATACTAATTATGTCGCATATACTCATTTGGCGAAGGTGGAGTGATATGAGTACCGTCATCGATGAATTCGGTCAGAACGCAGGAAAAGTATGGGAAATGTTAAATGAAAAAGGACCATTGTCTGAGAAAAAATTGATTAATTCCACTTTTTTAAAAGAGCATCAATTATGTGCGGCGGTCGGTTGGCTTGCTAGAGAGAATTAGATTTGTCGTAACGGGACTGTCTATAAAATTGGTACTACGAATCTCATGGAAAAAATTGGGATGAATGCTGGTAAAATCTGGGTTGTCTTATCGAAACAATAAACCGATGCTGATGTTTCATCTCTTGCTAGATCGACGAAAGTTGATATTAATGATGCTTATGCAGTGATTGGTTGGCTTGCGAGAGAAAATAAAATTGATGCTAAAACTGTGATGAAACAGAAGAACTATCAGTTGAAAGTTAGGTTGAAACAGTAACGATTCTCTTCACCTGTTAATAAAAATATTCTATTTTCTCATAACATTATTTGACACGAGGAAATCACAGTCGCAGTTGTTACATTTGCATTCATGGGTAGCATGTTTTCCTGCGATGATTTCACCTCGGAGTGACATGATATTTTGACTTCCGCATTTTGGGCAGGTGAGTTCCTGAAGTCCAAGTATTTCTTTATTTGCTCGTACTTTCATGTTTTTAAGTGATAACAATGTCTACTTTATTAAGTTATATTTCTTCATATGAGTCTTTTTTAATTTGTTGATATCGGATTATATAAATCATTGGTTAAAATTGGAGTAATATTGGTAAATAACCAATAATTTTATATAGGTGGGGATGTATATATTATAATATACTGAGACACGGCTCGGTATTAAGGACCTTGCAGTGAACCAGAAAAGAGAAATGGAGATGAAAAAAAATGAACAAAAAGTATCAAAAGAAAATGAAGGCACTTACTATAGTTGTCATTCTAAGTATGATTGGAATTGTGGGTCTGTCTGGGTGTACCAGTCAACAGAAGAACACGATAAAAGTCGAAGGCGCTTTTGCCCTCCAACCAATGATGCAAAAATGGGCGACAGAATACGAAAAAACCCACCCCAACGTCACTATCGATATCAACGCAAACGGAGCCGGAGCCGGAATGGCTGACGCATTAAAAGGAATCGCAAACATAGGCATGGTCTCTAGAGATATATACAATTCGGAAATACAACAAGGAGCATTCTGGGTGTCAGTCGCAAAAGACGCAGTTGTTGCAACAATGAATTCAGATAATCCTGTGAAAAACATCATCTTTTCAAGAGGTGTTACAAAACAACAATTCAAAGACATTTTCATCACAGGAAACATCTCGACATGGGGACAACTCGTTGGAGATGCGAACATCACCGATGAAATCATTGTCTATACACGGTCTGATGCCTGTGGGGCTGCAGACACGTGGGCGAAATTCATGGGAAAATATGTACAAAATGATATCGGATCTCATGTAGACATAGACAGAATCTCTGCGGTAAACGGGGATAATGCACTAGTTGCTGCAGTCCAAGGGAATCGATTCGCGATAGGATATGATAACACCGGTTACGTCTACACAAAGAAACTCGCGGATAACTCAGTCGTACCAGCAGACGGAGTACTCCCCGTACCCATTGACCTGAACGCAAATGGGACACTTGAGTTAAATGAAAACGTCTACGGAAACCGATCAATGATGGTGAACGCCATCATAGGGAATGTATATCCCTCACCACCAGCACGTGTGGAGAATCTGGTAACCTTACATCAATTTACAGGAAACTCATTAGACTTTACCCATTGGATCCTAACCACAGGACAACAATATGTGCTCGGTGCTGGTTTTGTTCCTCTATCACAAGCAACAATTGACGTACAGTTGCAGTATCTGGAAAATGGAACTCGACCGGAAATACCCAAGTAAGACGTTCTGAAGAATTAAGAATGAAACAACATTGGAACAAATGAAGATATGAATACGAGAAAATTGCGTGACATCATTGGTACGAATCTCATGCGAATCGTTACGCTATCTGTCTCTTTTTTATTTTTTTTCATTCTGATAATTCTCCTGTATAAATCGACCCTTGTTTTAGGAACTCATTCGATTACCGACGTGCTATTCTCCTCCATTTGGAACCCTGACAACGACCAGTTCGGTCTTGCCGCGGTAATCATCGACACTATTCTTGTCACTGGCATCGCTCTTTTTATCGCAATCCCGATATCTTTACTCAGCGCCGTATATATAGTAGAGTACGCCCCCCTGAAGTTACGCAGAACAATTCGACCGTTCATCGATGTGCTCGCTGGTGTTCCCTCGGTAGTCTACGGACTCTGTGCTTTTCTGTTTTTAGCACCATTCGTTAAAAACGTTGTCGCCCCCTGGTTTGGCGTTCAAAGCACTGGGCTGTGTATTTTCTCAGCTGCCATAATCCTGTCAATCATGGTTTTTCCAATCATTATATCCTTATGTATCGAATCGTTCGATGCGATACCCATCTCCTTAAAAGAAGCCTCGTTATCCATAGGAGCGACAAAATGGGAGACGGTAAAAAAAGTCGTTTTTCGCGCTTCAGCACCAAGTATCATAGCTGCGATACTCCTAGGTTTCGGACGGGCGTTTGGGGAAACTATAGCCGTCAACATGGTTATCGGTGGAACCATACGATTTCCATCATCAGTATTCAACCCTGGTGAAACCCTCGCATCACTCATCGCCTCAAAGTACGGTGAACTGATGTCAATCCCACTGCATGAATCCGCACTAATGCTTGTGGCACTTATCCTATTCATCGTCGTCCTTCTTTTCTATTTCATCGGGTTCCTCTTGTTACGACGAGCAAAAAAGAGGTGGAAATATTGAATAAACGAACCATCGAAGAACACATCTTCAAAATACTCATGGTCGCCTCCGTGTGCATCGTCCTTGGGAGCCTTATTGTAATTTTCGGGCTTGTGATTGTGAATGGTATCTCATCGCTCAGCCTTGAAATGATCACGCAAACACCCATACTCACCCCACCAGGGAACCCTCCGGGCGGAGGTATTCTCAACGCAATTGTCGGCTCCCTGCTCCTTGCGTTACCTGCCACCGGTCTTGCAAGCCTCATCGGAATCGGCATCTCTCTCTTCCTCCAGACAGATTTCCTTCCCCCTGCAATATCCAACACAATTCGATTCATGCTTGATGTTCTATGGGGCATCCCGTCGATTATCTATGGTATATTCTGCCTAATGATCATGATCTATATAGGGATGAGTTCATCCTTAATTGTCGGAATAATAGCATTAACCATGCTTGAAATCCCAATCATCACCCGATGCATGGATGAATCAATCAAAATGGTCCCTATCGGCTTACGGGAAGCATCATATTCCCTAGGGTCAACGAAATTTGAAACAGCGGTTCGGGTTGTTCGCCGACAAGCGTTCCCCGGGATACTTGCAGGCATTCTCCTTGGTCTGGGCCGAGGGATAGGGGATGCTGCATCGATTCTTTTCACCGCTGGTTTCTCAAACCGAATCCCCATGTCGATATTTGATTCCACGGCTGCACTCCCAACAATGATTTACAATCTATATTCCACACCACTTGGGCAATCAAAAGCGTTCGCTGCAGCATTCCTCCTTCTTATGATAGTCTTGGTTGTTAGCGTTCTATCAAGACTTCTAACCAGACGATTTAAAAAACATATCATCAAATAAAAGGGATTAATATGGTAAGTTATCAGATAGAAACAAAAAATCTGGATGTGTATTACCACAAAAATCATGTACTAAAAAATGTCGACATTAAGATTCCAGCAAAACAACTCACCGCGGTCATCGGGCCGTCAGGATGCGGAAAAACCACGCTGCTCAAATCATTTAATAGGCTCCTTGAAATACAGGAGGATATAAAAATTAAAGGGCTAATCCTCGTCGACGGAGAAAACATCCTTGATCGCAAAGCTAGTGAAGTTCCAGATATCAGGAAAAAAATGGGATTGCTTTCTCAAAAACCATATCCTTTACCCATGTCAATTCGCGATAACATTGCCTATGGACTGAGAATTCACGGTACTACAAACAAAGGAGAAATTGAAAAAACCGTTGAAAATTGTCTAAAAGAAGTTGGTCTATGGGATGAGGTTAAGGGACGACTTCATGATTCAGCATCACGCCTATCTGTCGGTCAGCAACAACGTCTTTGTTTAGCTCGAGCCATTGCGATACAACCGGAAGTCGTACTCTGCGATGAACCAACATCAGCTTTAGATCCCCTTGCTGCCCAACAAATCGAAAAACTCCTTCTGAGGCTAAAGAAAGACTATACTGTCGTATTGGTAACCCATACCCTTCGTCAAGCGAAAAGAGTAGCTGATCATATCATCTTCCTTTATTTCGGCATGGTTATTGAACAAGGACCAGCAGATGAATTTTTCAATGCTCCACAAAATCCTGAAACGAAAGCGTATCTCAGCGGAGAAATTAGTTAATCATACAATGCATTTAATTATCAATAGATGATAAAAAAATACAAGAAAAGGAGCGGTTGCGATGAAAATTGAACTTGATCAAGTAAAATGCATAAAAGAAACTGCAATAACAATCCGTGGCTCACGCAGGCGGATAACCGTACCTTCTGAGGTTGTCGAACTTCTGAAGTTAAAAGATGGCGATAAGATTAGATGGGTCGTGTTAAATAATCGAACGATTTCTCTTACCAAAGTAAAATAAAAACGGTGTTACGTTTTTTTTTTATGAAAGCGCATCTACCTCGCGGTCGTATGCTTGTTTTGGAGTAATGCTGCTTGCCATTCCAGCAGCAATCGCTATTTTTATTGTGTCACCAATGATGAATGGTATCAAGCCCATCATCAGTAACCCCCACAAGTCAACAGTTGCCCCGGTTATCGTAAGCCAGCCATAGAGTTGTGCTAATCCGAGTCCAAAGACAATTCCAAAATTGGCAAAGAGCATCAACGCGAACATTGTCCAATATTTTCGTGATCTAACATAGTTGTCAACGCAGAATCCAAGGAAGAAAGCAGCAAGGACAAAACCTATGAGATAGCCACCGGTCGGACCAGCAAGATATGCAAGCCCTCCGTTCATCCCAGCAAACCAAGGTACTCCAGCGATTCCTACACCAAGGTAAATGCTTTGGCCTACGCCACCCCACCATTTTCCAAGTATAATCGCGCTGATAAGAACCGCAAAGGTCTGTCCGGTCAGTGGAACCGGTGATCCTGGTAGGTAAAAACGCACTTGTGCTAACAATGCTGTTAAACATGCAAAACTAATTGCGAGAATTACTTTGTTATAGATTTCAAGCTGGTATCTCCATTTGAAAAATGCAAATCGAGCATTCTTGTATTTATTCACATACAATGTTATTTCCATTTGAATCGACCTCGTTAAACGAGAAATTCATAAGGGGGTAACAGATACTGATAAAAGAAGTTTTTGCCTATCTTTATTAGACGTCCAGAGAATCCAGGTGATAGTAGGCTGTATATCCTGATTTATTTTTGAGCTTGATACTAGCTCGATTTATGTCGTTGCTTCTTTTTAAGAGAAACATAATTAAGGAATTCCTACTATACGACTGTTTATGTTTCAGGTACCTCGCGGGACAAGAGATTTCACTCCAGATGAAATGCAGAAACGTCGCTATTTAGAACACAATATGGCTAAGACATTTTCCTCTTTTGGATACGGTGAAATCCAGACACCCACCTTTGAGAACTTAGAACTCTTCACCGCAAAATCCGGTGAATCAATTATCAATGAACTGTATGCGTTTACCGATAAGGGCGGACGGGAGTTGGCGTTAAGACCAGAGCTGACCGCTCCTGTGATCCGTTGTTATGTCGAGCGATTACAGATGGAGCCAAAACCACTTAAGTTGTTTTATTTTGGGAATTGCTATCGCTACGATAGACCACAGAAGGGAAGATACCGAGAGTTTCAACAAGCAGGCTGTGAAATCATCGGGGCAGATACCTGTGAAGCAACAGCGGAACTCCTTGCACTTGCTTTTACGCTTTTAAAAAATACCGGTTTAAAAAATATTCAGCTTAACATAGGGAATCTTACCATAATCAGTGCTATTTTTAAGAAATTACATCTTCTGAAAGATGATCAAAAAATACTCCTACCGTTAATCGATAAATCCCAGTTTGATGATTTGAAAGTTGCCCTGAGAGATTCTAATGTTTCTGAGAATGATGCAGAAAGATTCATTAGCGTGCTTCAAACATCAGATATCAATGAGATTCGATCATTTATCGCTGAAGATGCCGATGCGATGAAAGAGCTACAGCTCATGGAAACAATTCTTAGCATGTTAAAAAACGCATTTCTTATCAGCGAATATGAATTAAAATTAAGTATCGTTCGGGGGCTAGATTATTACAAAGGGCTGGTATTTGAAATCGACGCACCGGTTCTAGGGGCAGAAAAACAACTCTGCGGAGGAGGCTCATACGATCTTGTTTCCTTGTTTGGTGGCTCAGAGGTTCCAACCTCTGGTTTTGCGATTGGATTTGACAGGACCATTCTTGCTCTTGAAGAGGAAGGATTTACGTTCCCACCCATGAAACTTGATGTGTTTATTATTCCAGTAAATCAAGACATGATTACTACGTCCATTCAGATCGCTCAGCAATTACGAGACCATGGTATTTCTGTCGATTTTGACCAACTCAGACGAGGCATGGGAAAATCCTTAAAATACGCGGATGCAAAACATGTTGAAAAGGTAATCATAGTTGGACCGAAAGAGCTTGAGAAAAAAACAGTAACAGTACGAG
>DATLAF010000097.1:0-2290 GCA_035527635.1 Thermoplasmatota archaeon
TTGTTGTGCTTTGTTCCAAATTGAAGATTCGAAAACCTACGAAATCGAAGATTTCATACGACGCATAAGAGACATCGTACGTAGTCCCAGAGGAATCATACCCTCACAACATTGCTGTATTGTACTCAGATTCAAGAGGCACTCATCAATATATATAATTTATCTCGATCAACCGTCATACGATGAGAGAAAAAACCTTAAAACGTATCCACTTTAAATTAGGTGGCCATAGAATCGATGAAAAAGGTGAATGGGATGGTGAATTTAAACAGCATTTTCTGGAGAAAAATGCGACCAGAAGTCATTTTTGGCATAGGTCATAGGTTGTTTGGGTTGTGATATACATGGTCAAAAAAATTGAAGTGAGTTCAATGCGAAATAATTATGGAACTATACAACAATAGGATCATATCGAATGTATAAGTATCTGGGATTATCGAAATTTTCAGGATTTCAATATATGAAATAATTTCGAAAGGATATCTTAATCCCATTTTCTCACATGAAATATCGACGAACCATAGTTTAAAACCTTAACTCCGCTGAATTAGGGATTAGCTTAGTATAATTTTTTAGGTTGTTGCCTTACACGTCTGATTTTTTAGAAAAATTTATATACATATATTCCCTAATTACTGAATATGGAACAATGGGCAAAGGAATGGATAAAAGATCAAAGAAAACAAGGCACTAAATGCCTTGAAGTAAAGCAAATAGGCAACAATCACTTCGTATATCACTCAACGACTTATTGGGACAAGGAACTCAAAAAGCCTAAAAAAACCTCCAAATACCTTGGTAAACTCGACATCAAAAAGGGACTCATAGAATCAAAAAAACGAAAAAAGGTAGAATCATCTGATATCAGAAATGTCACTGAATACGGCAACTCGATTTTATTGCATGAATCAATAAAACCCATCAAACAACTATTAGAAGACGCATTTCCTGATTGTTGGGAAGAAGTGTATTCACTTGCAATGGTCCGAGTCAATGGGTATGTACCTATGAAACGAGTAAACGAGTCATGGGAAAAACTTTATAATGTCGAACAGATCAATCCACAACTAAATCCTAAAACCCTTTCCAAAGTATTGCACAATGTGGGTATAAATCATATTGGCCAAAATACCATCTTTAAAAAACTAACCAATCAAAGCAATCAACTGGTATATGACCTGAGTTCTGTGTTCACACGCTCTATGAGCATAGCTCAAGCTGAAAAAGGATATAACAAATGCCATCTGCACGTGCCACAAATAAACCTTGCACTACTGTGTAGTGCTGATACCGGATTGCCGACCATGATACGGTCTATTCCAGGAAGCGTAAGGGACATAGCCACGCTATATAACTCCATCAAACAGGTTGATGTAAAAGGGAAAACCTTGATTTTGGATAGAGGTTTCTTTTCTGATGATACAATGAAATTTCTTGAAGGAATAGACATGTCTTATGTACTTCCAGCAAGAAGAAACAGCATTTATTATGAAACTCGTATTCATCTCAATGAACATCTAATGTATCACAAACGATTGATAAAGTGTGGAAAGAGGAGGAGTGATAACCATGTCATCTATCTTTTTGATGACCAGGATCTAAAGCTAGAAGAACAAAAAACCCTATACAATAAGCTGGAAGAAGGGAAAATCAATAAGAAAGAGCTCAATGAAAAGATGAAAAGGGCAGGACAAATCCTTATCATGTCAAATCTAGACATTGATGTAAAGGAAATCTTTGGCCTTTTCAAGAAGCGAGAAACTATTGAGAAGATGTTCGATACTTACAAGACAGTTCTTGATGCAGACAAATTATACCTTCAAAGTGATGAAAGTGTGTTTGGGCATGTCTTTATTTCATTTATTTCCCTTTATATCCATTGTACAATGGAGAACTTGTTGAAGAAAGCTGAACTGAATCACAAGATTACACCGATTGATCTGTTACACAAGTACAGCCGGATTTATCATATTGATTTTGAAGAGGGGGGTGTAATCACCGAAGTACCAAAAAAGATAAGGATTTTGGATGAAAAACTTGGATTGGATATATTCCCTAAAAAGCAGAGTTAAGGTTATTAAAATAAAAATCGCGATCTGGATGGATGTAGCCTCAAATGGAATCAGCGCCAGTAGCCGGCACGAAACATAACAATCCCATGTTTATGGACCCGGCAAAAAAATCGAAAACATATCTGCCGGGCTAAAGGTGAACGCTTCACACTCCCGGATGTAAGGGATACAGCAGAATACCACAAAGCTCACCAGCCCGGAGCCGTCCACATCCTGAT
>DATLAF010000098.1:0-5001 GCA_035527635.1 Thermoplasmatota archaeon
CTGCCCTGATGTATTGGTTCTTTTTGGTGGGGTGACATGCGGCTCATCATTGTGGATGGTCTTGATGGGGTCGGGAAAGATACGCACGCCCAGTTGATTAAACAACGGTATGAGAAACAAGGGGAAAAAGTGATTGTGCGGTCCCATCCGCAGTCAGATAATTTCTACGGACGGACCGCGAAGAAAGCATTGCTTGGTCAAGGCAAGATCAATCGGTTGAAAGCATCGTTGTTCTATGCAATCGACGTGATGTACTCGCTACGGAAGTACTATAGGAAGCCGACCTGTGATACGCTGATTATGGTACGGTATCTGATGGGGACTGCGTATCTACCACGACGGTTGGCACGAACCGGGTATCGGTTTTTTGAAAAACTTGTTCCGACGTCTCAGTACATGTTTTTTTTAGATGCAACCCCTGAGGAGTTAGTCGAGCGGATTAAGCAGCGTAGTGAAACTGAGATGTTTGAGACACAGGAAGAGTTTCTGAAGGTTCGAGCAAAAGCCTTGGATTTGGCAGACGGCTGGTATATCGTCAATACCGGTCAATCGATTGAAGAGACGTATCGTGCTATTGAAAAAGTATTAGATGAGCTTGATAGAAAACCTGGTTCATAGATAGTTTTTTTCATTTTCAATCATTCAAAGAATATCGCTCGTACCAAGAAGCTGTCTGACAACCTCATCAAGTCCAGGGACGGTATCAAGTTTTTTTATTTCTGATGGGTACACCCACCGGTACTCCTCGTGTTCCCAGTCGATGCGAACGAGTTCTTTGTTCTTGATATGAAACAGGAACGGATAGACGATCCAGTCGTAGCGTCTCCCGTCATAGGTATCAGAAAATTCAAGAGGGTCTCCTTTGCGAACGAGCTCTAAGGCATCCAAATCAATTCCTGTCTCCTGACTGATCTCTTTTACCGCGGTATCATACGGAGCCTCGAGTTCCTCAACATAGCCTGCAACACCACCCCATAAGCCACGGTATGTCCCAACCAAATTACTTCGTTTAAAAAGAAGAATCTTCCCCTCATGTTCTATGATACAGGTCACGACCTGCGGCATCCTTTATCAACTCCCTTGCATCTATCCTAACTTGTAGTCGAATTGCACCTCATCGAACTGAGACGTAAGGTTCAGCAATCTCTCCACAGGTTCCCCCTTGAAATACACTTCAAAAAAAGTCGTAACATATGTTTTTGTGATGTTTACCATGCGCTTCGGTGGTATCGAGCCAAACAAAAGAAACCTTGGAGGAATCAAGGGAACCAGATGAGCGAGAAGGAGTCCAACGTCGGTGAATGCATAATGGGTAGACCCTTGGATGCTCATCTTAAACGTGTCATTTGAGGTATGATTCCACAGGTACGCAATTGTTGAATCATTTGTCAGGCGTGCCTCTGCAAACATGAAAAGTAATGGTACGGTGATATTCCCGGGGATAAACTGCCGGTAGAAGACGCTATCAAGAGTCAGTCCTGCGCGGAATCGAGAGTCCTCATAGCAGCATGTCGCAGTATTTGCCCCGCCAAAGGAATGACCGTACATCCCGACCCTTGAGCGATCAAAATGCCCGGAGAAATCAGGGTCGGTTGTGTTCATCGCTGTAATTGTATCAAGTGTGAATTTCGCGTCTCCGACAATGGTTCGTAGGGACATGTTGAAAAATGCTGCTTGGGCAACAGAATCGGTTGGTACCTCAGCTAGTCCGACCGTTCGGCCATCAGGAAACACGGTAATACCAGAGACGTACGGATGATTTATCGAGACAACTACGAACCCGTGGCTGGCCAGGTCCTCAATAAAGGAGGTGTAAATCTGAGACACCCCATCGTACCCTGGTGAAAAAACAACCACTGGGAACATCCCTGGTGCGATCATGGTTTCATTACGCCCATGGGGACGTACAAAGAGATACGCATTGTTTGGGATGGTGGCTAATGGGATCGGTGAGCGTTTCTTGAGCCATTGGAAGGTAGGATAATCCATGTATTCGGTTCGTTTCCCAATGGTGCTGGTTTCGGTCGGATACCAGAGTTGTATCATCATCTCACGGACATCGGTAGGGTCTGTAGTGAAATTCTCAGGTCGACTCGTATCAATCAACTCCATGGTTTTGACACCGATCCCATACGAGCCGGTTACTGCTGGGAGAAACGAAGCATCATGGACACCGGAGAGGTCAATCAACCCCGTACGAGGGCTGATGAGCCGAGTGGAAAAATGTGTGTCGTTCAAGTGAAGAATGCCGATGACACGATTGGTTTCTCCTGTCTCTGGGACATCCCATTGTCCGACGAGGAGTATGCCATAGAAGAGTCCTCGGAACATCCCGTTAGTGGTTTCACCTGTTGTGTTCCACTCACCGGTGAAAATACCGCTGGTTGCTCGGCGGCCTTGGTTAAGAACACCCCAGACCGACCCAGAGGTGTTATCGTTTTGTTTGTTCCATCCCCCATGAAATGTCCCATCTGACCAGTCAGGTACGGTCTGTGAGGTCATGGATGGTACCGCAGAGGTAAAAGGACATATCATCAAGATGCTACAAAGGATGATTAATACAATTGTTTGCTTTCTCATTGTGTAATCCCCCAATAATCAATCTACTGATAAAAGAAAGGGGTCCTTCTCTATAAAAGGGTTACGATGGACCCGGTTTTTAGAACTTTTTCGAGATATAGGCAAGCACTGATTCAAAAATAGCGCGGCCATCGCCGATATTATCGTCCAGCCCGGTCGCAGTCCAATTTGGATGCTGATGCCGAAAGAATGTTCGCTCCGGATGCGGCATCATCCCAAACACAGTCCCCTGTGGGTTACAGATCCCTGCGATATTCATAGGAGAGCCGTTCGGGTTCCATGGATATCCTGCATAGTTACCCTCTGGATCAACATAGCGGAAGACGATCTGATCGTTTTTCTCTAATGTCTTGAGATACTGCTCTTGTTTTTCTAGGGGAAACAGCAGTTTTCCTTCTGCATGCGCACTGGGGATCAATCGAATATCGTTTTTTGGTATTTTTGAGGTAAACACACACGTTCCATTGTTCTCGTGCTTTAACAAGGTCGGTCGACATTCAAACCGATTTGAATCGTTAAGATATAGGCATGCGTCAGGAACCGGGCGGATAATGTCATTCAAACCCGGGAGGAGTCCAAGTTCGGTCAACACCTGAAAACCGTTACAGACGCCAAGGATCGGGTGGTCTTCTTTCACAAACTCCTTGAGTTGTTCTTGCAGTTGGCTTTTAATTCTTGCGGCAAAAATAGCACCTGCTCTGATATAATCACCAGCAGAGAAGCCTCCTGGGATCATCAAACAATGATAATCGAGTATATCGTGGGTCTCATCAGCATTGCAGTCGATCTTGAGGAGCTGCTTGAGGTGAACAAATTCTGGGCGAGCGCCTAATCGTTTGAATGCATCAAAGGATTCTTGCTCACAGTTTGTTCCTTCGATACGTATCACGGCAACGTTGATGTCTTTTATATTCATGATTTCACCCTTGATTCGATTCGTAAATGCGTCTCCCTTATTTCAAGTTTTTTTGAAGGTAACATTAAAGATATATGATGCTATCTCAAGGAGCAAGGTGAACAGAATGAAGCATGTCCATTACACTGAGATAAATTTAGAGCATCCTCCGGAGCCAGGAGTAAAAAACATCAAGGTTCGATGGCTCATTTCAAAGAAAGATGGGGCGCAGAACTTCGCGATGCGTCTCTTCGAAGTCAAACCAGGAGGAAATTCTCCATTGCATCAGCATGAATGGGAACATGAGGTATTCATCCTGGAGGGTGGCGGGTTTGTGAAAGATCAAACCAACGAACGACCATTACAACCAGGTGATGTCTTATTTATCAAACCAATGGAATGGCATCAAATAATCAACCGGGGGAGCGCAACACTAAAGTTTCTCTGTTTGATTCCGTATCAAAAATAAAGGAAAAAATGAAAAAAGAAAATAAGGGATTATAGATAACAGGTTATCAAGGTGAATGGTGTGTTTGAATTAGCATATATTCTTTTAGCGACGTTTATTGTTTCACTTATCTCGTTCGTTGGTGTTGTGACTCTGGCGTTAAAGGATAAGATTCTCTCGAAAATCTTGCTTGTCCTCATTGGTTTATCAGCAGGGGCGCTCATGGGAGGTGCTTTTCTGCATCTCTTGCCAGAGGCTGTCGAAAAAAGTAGTGGGCTTGATGTCTATCTTGTTGTTCTCATAGGGTTTATCCTGTTTTTCCTTATAGAGAAAGTATTGCATTGGCGGCATTGTCATAAAGGAGAGTGCGATGTGCACACGTTTCGCTATATGAACCTCATCGGAGATTCCATCCATAATTTCATCGACGGACTTATCATGGCGGCAAGCTTCGTTGTCTCCGTTCCTCTTGGTATCACTACCACCATTGCTATTGCCACGCATGAGATTCCACAGGAAATCGGTGATTTTGCTGTGTTGATTTATGGGGGTTTTTCGAAAAAAAAAGCAATAATATTGAACTTTGTTGTCGCGTTAACCGCTGTTCTCGGTGGAATCGTTGGGTTCTTCGTCTCCAATCTCGTTGAGAACATGGTTCTGTTGATTTTACCGTTCGCAGCAGGAGGATTTATTTACATTGCAGCAACCGATCTCGTCCCTGAGATCCAAAAAGAGCTTGATATGAAAAAATACATGGCGACTCTTTTAGTTTTCATCTGTGGGATACTCATCATGTGGGTCACCAAAGTTATTTATGGTGGATGGCCTTAAAACCATGGGAAAAGAGGATAATTCATGTGTCTAGCAATCCCGGGGAAAATCGTAAAAATCGATACAAAACAACACACTGCGACGGTTGATTACGGGAGTGGTACGAAGAGGAAAGCAAACGTATCCCTTGTTGAGGTAAAGGTTGGTGATTACGTGCTGGTTCATGCAGGCTTTGCCATCCAGGTTCTCGATGAGAAAGAAGCACAAGAGACGCTTGCGTTGTTTAGGGAAATGTTGTCACTGGAGG
>DATLAF010000099.1:0-6265 GCA_035527635.1 Thermoplasmatota archaeon
GTATTTATGGAACTCATTTCAATAATAATATTTATCAGCGGAATCATCGCCCTACTTTTTGCAGGGTATCTTATTTTTAAGATACGAAGGGAAAGCCCCGGATCTGAAAAAATGCAGGAGATAAGTAAAGCAATCCATGAAGGAGCAACCGCATTTTTATACGCCGAGAATAAGATTCTTGTTGTCTTTGTAAGTGCGGTAACCATCATTCTTCTTGCAGTATCATTCATTCCTAACAGCAATATGCACTGGGGAACAGCCCTTGCCTTTATTATTGGCGCGACCCTTTCTATTCTCTCGGGGAACATTGGGATGCGAATCGCAACGTTATCCAATGCCAGGACCGCTGAGGGTGCGAAGACCAGTGTTAACAAAGGGTTATCAGTTGCGTTCTCTAGCGGAGCGGTCATGGGAATATGTGTGGTCGGATTAGGGATATTGGGTGTTTTTGGAATGTTTCTTTTCTTCTCCGAGATTCTTCATTATGCAGTAAATGTTACTACAAATATCCTGTTTGGGTTTGGGTTTGGTGCATCTAGTGTAGCGTTGTTTGCAAGAGTCGGTGGAGGCATTTATACAAAATCAGCTGATGTCGGGGCTGACCTGGTCGGAAAAGTCGAAGAAAACATCCCAGAGGATGATCCCCGTAACCCTGCTGTAATCGCAGATCTTGTAGGGGATAACGTCGGTGATGTCGCTGGGATGGGTGCTGACCTGTATGAATCCTATGTTGAGTCTATCATTGCCCCTATGGCACTGGCCGCGATCGCGGGAGGGATTGCGCTGCAGACCTATGGGTCCAATGCGATCATTTTACCTTTAATTATCGCAGCGATCGGGATTTTTTCTTCAATCATTGGGACATTCTTTGTTCGCACTGGAAAGAAATCCAATGTGTATTCAGCAATGAGAAATGGTCTTTTTGCTAGCACGATTCTTGTCGGGATATTTGCTGGTGTTGCCACCTGGTATCTGTTAGATGGAAACATGGGGCCGTATTTTGCAATCCTTGCAGGTTTGATCGCGGGTATCGTCATCGGATTGAACACTGAATATTTCGCCTCTGAAAAACAAAAACCAGTAAAAGCAATCGCCGAAGCCGCAAAAACAGGTCCTGCAACCGTGATCATACAAGGATTAGTCACCGGGATGATGAGTACATTAATTCCCGTCATCTCCGTGGTTGTCGCAATGATCATATCCTATTACTTCGCTGAATTCTATGGGGTCGCCATTGCCGCGGTAGGGATGCTGAGCGTGCTTGGTATCTCCCTTGCAACCGATTGCTACGGGCCTGTGGCTGATAATGCAGCCGGAATCGCAGAAATGAGCGGAATGGGTCCTGAAGTTCGACAACGAGCTGAGTCACTTGATGCCGTGGGAAACACCACCGCTGCAATGGGCAAAGGCTTTGCAATAGGTTCTGCAGCAATTACCGCACTTGCGCTAATCTCAACGTTTATCGTCTCATTAACGATTCATTACACTTCTGAACAAATCCTTGATTTTCTCTCTCTGGGAAGCAGCACCAGCCCGTATCTTGTCGCTGGTATCTTTATCGGTGCTATGCTGCCGTTCATTTTTATTGCATTAACCATGGGTGCTGTGGGACGAGCGGCATATAGCATGGTTGAAGAAGTACGATACCAATTCAGAGAACTTAAATTATTAACCGACCCGAACGCAAAACCCGATTATAAGCGGTGCGTCTCGATTAGTACGAAACGAGCATTACGAGAGATGATCATCCCGGGTTTACTTGCGGTTCTTTCCCCTGTTATCGTTGGGATCGTGTTTGGCCTCTTAGGGCCCAAGGGATCTGGTATTGCCGCCCTTGGTGGACTGCTCATCGGATCAATAGCGACCGGATTTCTCCTCGCCATCTTTCTGGCAAATGCAGGTGGTGCATGGGATAACGCAAAGAAGTACATTGAGGCAGGTAACCTTGGTGGGAAAGGATCACCAGCGCATAAAGCAACTGTGATCGGTGATACGGTTGGTGACCCCTGCAAGGATACCTCGGGTCCATCGTTAAATATTCTTATCAAGCTGATGTCGGTAGTGACTCTTGTCTTCCTCCCCTTATTTATTATGTTTGGTTAATGATAAGGCTAGTCCTATATCATCTCAGGGTAGCGTACTAAGATATCAGAATCAATCGATACTCTTCTTTCCTTTCTATACGATTTAATAGTGGAAATCCCAGTCCCGTTATGGTCTGATAATTCCTATGTAAATGAAACTTAGCAAGAGTATAGATAATATTGATCCTACGGTCACAACAAAAAGTATTGTCCGTTTACGAAGACCTAAGGTAGTACCAATAATTGTTGTCGACATTGCACCAGTCCCCTGGAAAGGAATAAACATAAAAAATGCTAAAACAATTAGTAATAACTTCCCGTAATTTCTCATTTCGATTTCTCTTGTTTTCCGTTGTAGTTTTTCGTACCAGGATTTAAGAGAAACAATTGTTTTATAGAAATGTGGTTTTTTCCGACGAACCCCCACGAAGGGAAAAGGAGGGATGTGTTTAATGAACAATTCTAAAAACCACCAATTCGTCATAATCGCGATACACACAAGAACGTCATATACCCAAAGAGTAGAGCACCAGAGAAGAATTGGTAAACCTCGGTTCAATCCAACAAGTATCACCGTTTCTTTACCCGCAGGAGGAATAAAATATGCTAACGATAAAGCCGCATACCATTTTTGTTGATCAGGATTTAAAAGGTTATAGATAAAGAGAAAAAAGACGGCGCCAACAATAATAATTATGAAAAAAATTGCTAATTGTATTCCGCCAGAAAGAGATATTGTTTTTTTACCAGCATGAGAAGCTTTTTTATTATCGATATGATCATCATGAGAGTTATTCACACTTTACCTCGTGTTTTACCATACTTTTTTTAAAAACTAGTAAGCTTCTCTATTCAACGATTAAATCCTTTGAATATTTATCAGTATCCGCGAGAAGGAACTCGTTGCTCATGCTCAGACAAGAAACAGGGCAGATGTCATTACATTGAGAACAAAAAGTACATCGAGCAAGGAAAATCCGTATTTTTTTCTCGTTTTCTTTATATTCAATAGCTTCCGAAGGACAGACTTGTAAACAGAGCTTACACCCAATGCATTTCTCCTTATCATACTGAATTTTTCCTCGAAAATGATCAGGTGTTCCAACAGGGGGAATTATCTGCGTTTTACCAGTTGTAACATCATCAATGAATTGGGTGGTTGATGAAGGGGTGTATTTTGCTGGGAATTTATTGGTAAACGGTTTTTTAAACATTTGGGCGAAAACCTGTGGAAGCATCGAAAATCTCATGCTTGCAGCCTCTGGGTCTTTTGAATGCTTCGTTGATGCAATTCTTCTTTATCAAGAGTAAGAGTTTTGTTGTTTTCAATGACAATGACCCGATTCGTACAGGACATACATGGATCGGTTGATGCTGCGACAATCGGGATATCTGCTATTTGTTGTCCTTTCAGCATCGGTACCCATGGCATGATATTACTATAGGTAGGAGCCCGGACTTTCCATGCGTAGACGTGTTCATTTGCATTCATTTTAACATAATGGAACACTTCACCCCGGGGTGCCTCCATCCGACCGATAGCTTCCCCTTCGGCTTTCTTTAATTTGGCAAGTAATTTTGCTATCTTTGGTTCTGAGACAATGGGACCTGCCGGCATTTTTTCTAGGCATTGCTCTATTAAGGAAATCGATTGTTTTATTTCTAACAGACGGACAATTATCCTGTCATAGACATCACCGTTGACTTCACCGGTAAGAACGTCAGGGGTCACGTAGTCGAAATCAAGGTCCCCATACGCAAAATAGCTCTGATCAAGGCGAACGTCTTTTTTCACACCGGAGGCACGGGTGGTTGGCCCGACCGCCCCTAGTTTTAAAGCATCTTCCTTCGTAAGGATTCCACAGCCTTTGCTCCGCATTTTGAATGTTTTATCCTCTAAAAAGATACGGCGAAGTTTTTCGAAATGATCTTTGAGGTACTGTAATGTTTCTTGGATTTTCGGATACATGTCTGGGGTGATATCACGTCGTACTCCACCGATCATCGTAATGCCTTTCGTGACTCTATTTCCCGTAAGATATTCAGTCAAATCGAGAAGTTTCTCTCGTATCTCCCAGGTTAAAAACAAGACGGAGTCAAACCCTATCTCATGAGCAGCAACACCTGCCCATAGCATATGGGAACACATTCTTTCTATTTCTCCATGAATCACTCGTAGGTATTGTGCGTGTTCTGGGACTTCGATATCCGCGATTCGTTCCACCGCTAAGGCAAAAGCCATTGGATGACAATACGAACAGATCCCGCAAATACGTTCTGCGAGATACAACACCTGGATTGGGTTACGTCTCTGACCTGCCCATTCGATTGCTCTATGGACATGTCCAAGGGCGACACTCACGTCTACGATTTGTTCCCCGTCGATCTCAAACTCGAAGGCTACAGGTTCTTTTAACGCTGGATGGATGGGGCCTATGGGAAGTTGAAAGGTCGTTTTTGTGGTTTGGCTCATTGTTTCACCTTATGAAGATTCTTTACATATTTTTGAGGCCCGGTTTCATCACGTCGCCATGGGTATACATCTTTTGGGATATCATCGTTAATGAAAACACGTTTATCCTTTGGAATATTGGTAATTCTAACCCCAAGCATCTCTTGTTTTTCTTGTTCAGAAATAAGTGCTCCAGGAAAAAGATCGGTGATGGTTTCAAGGGTTGGATCGGATTTTGGTAATAAGACCTTAATATTAATTGAAAGTTCTTTATCTCTCGAGCCGTGATAAATGGAGAAATGGTAGATCAGGTCGATACTGTCCGCGATATCATATCCTGAACTAACCGCAAAATGGGGATATTCATCAAACTGGAAGAGATGTTTAATAGCGTCTTTAAACATGCTTCGATTAATACGCATCCAGATATGGACAAGCTCTGTTTTTTTTATCCCAGTTGTATGTCTTTCGATGCGGGTTTCACTAACGTTTTGGGAAAATGCATTCTGAAATGACTGAACAACCTCTTCAGGGCTAGCTTTTTGTTCTAGGGTCATTTTTTCGCCTCTAATGTCTCAAGTTTCATCCATGCTTTTGTGACTCCGTTGATGATATTTTCGGGTCGTGGTGGACACCCAATCACGTAAACGTCAACAGGGATAATCTGGTCGACAGGACCGACGAGATTGTATGATTCATAGAACACATCTCCGGTATTCCCACAATTACCAACGCAAATAACTGCTTTCGGGTCAGGTATCTGCTCATAGATCCGTTTTACTTTATCGGCAAGCTGTCTGGTCACTGATCCTGTTATGAGCAATACATCTGCATGTCTTGGTGAGCCAACAAGTTTTATACCAAATCGTTCGACATCATAACGAGGACATAACGCTGCAATTATCTCGATGTCACACCCGTTGCAAGAACCAGAATTACAATGATACACCCATAATGCTTTCTTGAATGATTTGGAGAGACTTTTTGCCATAGAGCACCCTTCGCTGTATTTTTGAGCGGATGTAATCATTGAGACTATTAGAAATTTCCGGTAGTAATTATTTTACAGAAATAGATTCACCAGGGAATGATTGACCAAAACCAATCTGGAACGTTATTGACCACTAAACAAATATTTTCTAAAAAAAAAGTTTTTTGTTACTTTTTTTTATGGTCTAAAATCTCTTTCATCGCAACAGATATCTCGACGACGGAGAGGGAAAAAAGGATTGATGCACATAAAATAATATAATGCTCGTTTATCCTAATGGCATGTTCTAATACAATAAGGTCAATAACGATGACGATAAAGGGTAAAATAAGAGAGAGTTTCTCTATCAAAGGGATCTTTGCTGCGTTTAAGATCAGTATCCTGCATTTTCTAAATCGAACCATTCAAAAGGGGAATGAATTCAGTTTAATTTAATCTTTCTACAGTCCTGGTCTTAATTCGAAATCATACGGAATCATAAACCAGGTACATATGGAATTGGGTTACAACAGGGAAAGATTGGATCTTCCTCTGGTTTGATTATTTCGTTTCTGGTAGTGCATGGTCATCGATTGCTAGGAATAGTTACGATAAAAGGTGATATTTCTACGAGATTTCCTTTGTACAAATACTAATAAAGTATATTTTTATATCGGTATGACGACATGACAACCTTAAAGGAGATAAAACAAACGGAAACCGATGCGGTACTCTTGATAGAAAACGCTAAAAAAGAAT